>JAZDHA010000062.1:0-11142 GCA_043806295.1 bacterium
TGCGTGGTGTCAAACGCGTAAGCAAACCCGGTCGTCGGCTTTATTCACCATACACTGCCGCACACCGAGTGAAGGGAGGTACAGGCGCGCGAATAATTTCGTCTTCTTCCGGCATCATTTCAGATACGGAAGCGCGTAAAAATCGAGTAGGCGGTGAAGATCTTTTCGAAATTTGGTAGTTCGACTACGCTCACTATAAATAACTTATGTCTCGTCTTGCAAAAAAACCAATAGCTGTAGGAAAGACCGCTGTTTCAGTTGACAGAGGAGTTCTTTCTGTAAAAGGAACAAAGGGCACACTTACCAAACGCGTCCATCCATCAATTGATATTTTAGTGGACGAACAAGGAGTTATGGTATCTCCGAAAAATAATTCTCGACTCGCGAAAGCGCTAACTGGTACTTTTGCCTCGCATGTGAAAAATATGGTACAAGGAGTCGAGACGCCGTATCTTGTTAAACTTATTCTAGAGGGTGTCGGCTATAAGGTCGAAATAAAAGAAAAAAAAGTTATTCTTACAGTTGGTTTCTCTCATACTGTACCGCTAACAATACCGGATGATATATCTGTAACAGTAGAAAAAAATATCATAAAACTTGAAAGTATAAATAAAGAATCAGTTGGACAGTTCGCAGCAAATATCCGTCGTGTTAAACCGCCTGAGCCGTACCTAGGGAAGGGTATTCACTATGATGGCGAAGTTATCCGTCGCAAACAGGGTAAAAAAGCTGTATAAAAAATATGAAAAGTAAACCAACAACGAATAGAGAATTGCGCAAACGCCGTCATTTGCGTGTACGAGCCCTTATTAAGGGAACAGCGGAGCGACCGCGTCTCGCTGTGTACCGAAGTAATCGTTTTGTTTCCGCCCAGCTTATAGATGATACTGTCGGAAAGACAATTGTTGCTGCATATGGACGAGGATTTAAAGGTTCACAATCTCTACAAGCAAAATCAGTTGGCGGAGCAATTGCAAAAGCAGCTATCGATGCAGGCATTGTTTCTGTTGTATTCGATCGCGCTGGATATCGATACAGCGGGCAAGTAAAAGCGCTTGCTGATGCAGCACGGGAAGGCGGTCTCGCTTTTTAAATGTTATGACTACAATAATGGAACAGGAAGAAGTTATACAGAATACAGAGAGTACGGTCGATTCATCGGCGGAGGTGATACAGGTCGTACCCGCGCAAAATACACGAAATAAAGGATCAATACGCAGTCGGGCTCCACGGGGTGGTAGTCGCAATGACCGTTCATCGCGCGAGCGCAGTGAATTTGATCAAGTAACGATTGATGCACGCCGAGTAGCACGAGTGATGGCTGGTGGTCGCCGTTTCAATTTCAGTTTGGTAGTTGTTATAGGCGATCGAAAGGGTCGAGTTGGTGTTGGTCTTGGTAAAGGTGTTGATACTGCACTTGCTATTGATAAAGCAACCCGCGATGCAAAAAAACATCTCTTTATTGTTCCTCGTACTACCTCCGGTTCAATTCCGCATCAGGTCACTGCAAAATACGCATCTTCTATAATTGAAATTATTCCATCAAAAGGTCGAGGTTTAGTTGCTGGTTCAGCTGTTCGCACTGTCCTCGATTTAGCAGGTGTAACGGATGTTGTGACTAAAATTCACACCCGTTCCAAAAATAAACTCACCATTGCTCGTGCGACGGTCGCTGCTTTGAAGAAATTACATTCAGTATAATATTTTTCTATGCAACTTAACTCACTTTCACCTCGCACAAAAAATAAGAAAATAGCGCCAGTTGGGCGCGGCGGTCGGCGTGGCAAAACCAGTGGTCGTGGTCACAAAGGTCAAACATCGCGTGCTGGACATAAAATCCGCCCAGAGGCACGCGATCTCATCAAAAAGATTCCAAAACTTCGCGGACACGGCAAGAATCGTTCTCGTACAGTTCGTATAGATCGCAATGTCGTCTCCCCTATAAATATTGCGGTAATTGAAACAGCGTATAATGCAGGGGAGACGATATCACCGTCATCACTTCTTAATAAAGGGCTTGTCCGTAGAGTAAAAGGACGAGCACCTTCGGTTAAGATTTTAGGTGCAGGTCCATTCACAAAAGCTTTTATCATCAAAAATTGTTCAATGTCAGCAGTTGCACACAAAGCACTTCTCGCCATTGGCGGCACACACAATGCTTAATTCATTCATTCGTAAAGTAAAACTTTCCTTTGGTGATTCTGAAATTCGTTTTCGGATTTTCTTTCTTGTTGGTATACTTGCACTTTTTCGACTTCTTGCTTCTATACCGATACCTGGTGTTGATCGAGCGGCACTGGCATCTTTCTTTTCGAGTAATCAGTTTTTCGGTCTTTTGAATATTTTTTCAGGCGGTGGTCTTTCTCAACTCTCAATTGTGATGCTTGGAGTTGGTCCTTATATTACAGCTTCTATTATTATGCAACTTGGCACAATAATTTTCCCTCAATTAAAGCAAATATATTCAGAAGAAGGAGAAGCGGGTCGCGCCAAGTTTGTTTCATGGAGTCGTCTTCTCACAATTCCAATTGCTGTCTTGCAATCAATAGGTTTCTTGCTACTTTTGGAAAATCAAAATGTGATTATGCATCTAGGTTCGATGGCATTTCTAACGAACATTGCTCTGGTCGTAGCAGGTTCGATGCTTCTTATGTGGCTGGGTGAACTTGTTACTGAATTCGGCATTGGCAATGGTGTATCACTTATCATTCTTGCTGGAATTCTTGCAAGTGTTCCATCAAGTATCTCGCAGACAATTTTCTCAGCTACTGCGGCAAACATTCCAACTTATCTCGCTTTTCTAATTCTAGCGCTCGCAATGATTTATGCGGTGGTGGTCGTCTCCGATGCAGAACGGTCAATTCCAATCGCTTATGCACGAGCGGTACGCGGTGCGGCTATGTCCCAAGGCGCCGCAACCTATCTTCCAATTCGTCTTCTTCAAGCTGGTGTCATTCCGATTATTTTCGCACTTTCCCTCCTGCTCGTGCCGCAGATGGCTCTTTCAATGCTTTCGGCGGCAAATGTCTCATTTGCCTCCAGTGCAGCTATATGGTATACGGCTCTCCTATCAAATCCGTGGGAATATGGTTCTATCTACTTTGTTCTTGTAGTACTTTTCACTTATTTTTATACCGCTGTCACATTCGAGCCACATCGAGTTGCAGAAAATCTTCAGAAGTCAGGAGCATTTGTACCAGGAGTACGACCTGGTCACGAAACGGAGAAATATATAAGTAATGTTGTAAATCGCATTACATTCCCAGGTGCCGTGTTTCTCGGTTTTCTTGCTGTCGCACCGTCAATCATACAAGGACTTACAGGAATTACGACCATCGTTCTTGGCGGTACCGCGCTCCTTATCGCCGTGCAAGTCGCGCTGGATTTGGCGCATAAAATTGATGCCCAGGTCTCGTTGAGGGAGTACTAAATCTTCGCAGGGTTTAACCCTTCAATAAATCGAACAATCGAGTCATTTCCAGGATAATCTTCCATATTCATATCTATTCCCGGTGGCGGGGTACTGCCTATCAAAAGGTGCCATAATCTTCGTGAACGAGCATCGGGATATTTTTTCCCCAATCCCAAAGCAAACTCGACTATTGAATCATGAAAGGTCTCAACATCTTCAGTTTTTTTGACTGCTTTCAATAATATATCGGAAAGATTTTTTAAAAGAGCATCATTATTTCTCGCCTTTTCTTGTGGAAATTGTTCCATAAACATACTATACTATAATTATCTTATGAAAACACAAACGATATTTTTTATCGGAAAACCGGGATGCGGTAAGGGCGATCAGGCGCGACTCCTTTCGGAAAAAACCGGCTGGAAAATTTTGTCTGCCGGCGATGAACTTCGTGCAATGAGAGAGGAAGATACTCCTGTCTGGCGTAAAGTGAAGTCAGAGATGGATGCCGGACGATTATTACCTCATTGGTTCGCTAGCTATCTTTTTTTGAAAGATTTTTTTTCGCTTCCTGATAATACAAGTATGATTTTTGATGGATTCAATCGTCAAATATCAGAGGCAGAAATTATTATGGAATCTCTTTCTTGGCTCGGAAGATCTTTTTCCTTTGTGTATTTGAATGTATCTGATGATGAAATTAAACATCGTCTCACATTGCGGAAGGATGTTCAGGGTCGGGCTGATGACAGCGTCGTTGATGAGCGTTTGAGAGAATACAGGGAAAATACTGAGCCAGTTGTTGAGATGTTCCGTAAAACAGGTGTACTTGTCGAAATAGACGGCGAACGAGCTAGGGATCCTATCGCTGAAGATATCCAAAAAGCACTAGGCCTGCCCTCGACAGGGTGCTGATGCAGCAAATGATTATCAAAAACGAAAACGAAAAAAAGAATCTTATTAAGGCGGGGAAACGTCTCGCGTATATCATGGCTCTGTTGCGCGACAAAGTCGCACCTGGTGTATCGACTGAGGAACTCGATGATTTAACAGAACAACTCATTCGAGACAACGGCGATTCTCCGGCATTTCTAGGTTATATTCCCGAAGGTGCGTCACGATCATATCCGGCATCATTGTGCGTTTCTATAAATGACGAAATAGTGCATGGAATTCCAAATGAATCGCAAAAAACTTTGGAAAATGGAGATATCGTCGGACTTGATTTCGGACTGGAACATAAAGGAATTATCGTTGACGCTGCTGTAACTGTACCTGTCGGAAATGTAGATGAAATTTCGAAAAAACTCCTTAGGGCGACTGAGAAGGCGCTCATGGCTGGAATTGCGAAAGCTGTACCAGGGAACCATATGGGCGATATCTCGTATGTAATCCAAGAAGAAATAGAAAATGCTGGTTTTTCAATAGTTAAATCACTTGGCGGGCATGGAGTTGGTAACCAAGTACATGATGAACCATTTATTCCAAATTTCGGTCGTCCGGGTACTGGACCGTTGTTAGAAGAGGGAATGGTACTCGCGCTTGAACCGATTTCATCCGCTGGTAAGGCAGCCGTAATTCTTTCTCCGGACGGCTACACCTACCGCACCAAGGACGGCTCCCGTTCAGCTCACTTTGAGCACACCATCTTGATTGAAAAGGACAGAGCGCGTATCATTACAAAATAATGGCAAACAAAAATCCTAAAGAGGAGAGAACCTTCGTAATGGTGAAGCCCGACGGCGTCAAGAAAGGACTTATTGGCGAGATCATCAAGCGTTTCGAACAGCGTGATTTGAAAATTGTTGCACTTGAAATGTTTCAACCGACATTTGAAGAGATGGACAATCATTATCCGAAAGATCCTGTATGGATTACTCGTCTCGGTGAGAGAACGCTAGGAACATATGAAAAATATAATTTTGACGCCATTGAGGATTTCGGAACGAAAGAGGCAGAAAAAATCGGACCAGAAATACGGAAGTGGCTGATTGATTACATGCTCTCGGCGCCACTCGTGAAGATGGTGGTGGAAGGAACACATGCTGTCGAAATGATCCGCAAAATTGCAGGCCCGACACTGCCGAATCTAGCAGACATGGGTACAATTCGTGGGGATTTTTCAGTTGATTCGCCAGCTCTCGCTAATGCCGAGAAGCGCGCAGTGGCGAATATTCTACACGCGTCTGAAACACCTGAAGAAGCTGAACATGAAATAAAACACTGGTTTGGAGGCGCAAAAACATACAGTTACAAACGGCATTGCGATTATTAACAGGAATACTTGACACCGGGTGTATAATGAAAATTAGGAGCTGTTCTTAAAAACGCAACTTGCTTAATTTTCGGGAGTTCGTAATTCGTTCATCTTGGTTGAGTGCTCCGGCGTTCCGAAAGATGCGCGATAGAACACCCACCTAGCAAGATAAAGTTGCTTAAGAGGACGGCTCCGCCCAACACCCTGTTTCTTCGGAAACAGGGTGTTGGGCGTTATTATGTGGTTATGAAATTAAGTTTTTATGGAGGAGTCGGGAAAGTAACCGGTTCTAATTTTTTGGTCGCAGGTGAGCACGGTAAAATTCTCGTTGATTGCGGCATTGAACAAGGCCACGACTTCAGCGAAGCGCGCGCCTACAAACCGTTTCCATATGATGTTAAAACAATAGATGCACTGGTTGTTACTCATTCGCATCTTGATCATGTTGGTCGCATTCCGCGACTTGTGCGAGACGGTTTCCGTGGAAAAATCTATATGACACCACCAACACGCGATCTTTCCGAACTTATTTTGCGCGACTCAGTTCATATCCTAGGCGAAGAGGCATCTCGCAGAGGAACAGAACCGCTTTATGAAGAAAAAGATGTTGATACGACTCTTTCACTTATTGAAACGCTTGAATATCACATAGAAAAAAAAGTAGCATCAGGACTTTCAATTTATTTGCGCAACACGGGTCACATTCTTGGCTCTGCGAGCGTGCGAATCACGGATAACGACGGCACTACTCTCGCGCTCACGGGCGATATTGGCAATTCTCCTTCGCCATTACTGCCAGATTGGGAGCCGATTGATGACGCGGATGTTCTAGTTATGGAAAGCGTATACGGTGACAGAGTTCATCCGGAGCAGCAGCGCCGCACCGAGATCTTGGTCGAGGTGCTGAAAAAGGCAATTGCAAAAAAAGGTACTATTCTCATTCCTGCATTTTCGTTGGAACGCACACAGTTAATGCTTTATGAGCTCTCTAATTTTTTTGACGCGGCTCCGCCAGCTGGCGGATTGCCAAAAATTCCGGTTTTTCTTGATTCGCCGCTCGCAATAAAAGTGATAGCTGTCTACGAAAAATGGGGAATGACTTATTTTAAGCCGGAAACAGAAGATGAAATGAAACGCGAAGGAAGTATTTTTGAATTTCCTTTTTTAAAGAAAACGCTTTCGCGCGAGGAGTCCATAAAAATAGAAGAAACGCCAAACCCAAAAATCGTAATAGCCGGCGCCGGAATGAGCCATGGAGGAAGGATAGGGAGGTGGGAATCGCGCTATCTGCCAGATCCATCAACAACGCTCATAATTGCCGGTTATCAGGCCCCCGGAAGCCCTGGAAGGCGCATGGCAGAAGGTTCTACGAGTGTGCGTCTAAATGGTCATGATGTCAAAATAAGGGCAAAAGTAGAGCTTTTGGAGGGTTGGTCTGCCCATGCCGATCGTGACCAATTACTAAACTTCGCCGAAGATTGTCTCTCTAGCAAAAATGATGGACACGGAGTGTCCATCAAAGTGTCCATCAAAACGAAAGCGATCTTTGTCGCCATGGGTGAGCCATCAGCAGAGCGATTCCTCGCTCAACGCATTCACGACTATCTCGGTGCTAGTGCCATCGTCCCCGAGGTTGGGCAGACATGGGAGATTTCCAAAAATTCAGTGAAAAGAATTTAAGAAAATATTTTATTGCGTCTCAGTCATTCCTAATTCATTTTTCTGGAATTCAGCTAATTTGTTTAGGGAATCCCTAAAATCTCCCTCTGCTTTCACGACAGCAGTTTTTAATTCTTCATATTGTTGATCAAGCGCGAGTGCTTCATCATAATTTTGATTTTTTAGGCTCTCAACTTTCTTTTGTGAAGAATGCAACCTTCGTTTTGATAAAAGAACATCAAGATTTGTTGGCAAAAGATCAACAATGGTTAGAATGGCTCCAAGAGCAGATATGGGGTCTCTAGTTATATCCTCTTTGAATTCCGCGATGCGCTTAGAACGTCGTTCTTTTTGATGCTCTAAGTCGTATTGATTGATAGATACATCCTTTTCGGTCTCGGCGTATTTCTCACGAAAGGGCATATTTTCAAGAGACATATTTGATTTTTTATTAAAGAATAATGTCACTAATTGTAACACCTAGACAACTTGTTTGCTAATGCGGGTGAAGATTTCTGGACGGCCAGCGGCAAACTCTGTCTGACTGGGGAATTGCTATTTGATTATCCGCAATTGTATACGACCGTGGTATATTGAGGATATGGGGACTATTGAAATCAGTGCACAAAAGAAACGAAGAAAGGGATATATTCAGCAGGCAATTCTCGCGACAGTAGCACTTTCCGGGGTTGTGCTTATTGCAGCAATAGCACCTGGTGTTCCTGCAGCACTGGCAAAGTTGCCTAGTATCAAACGAGCGCAACTTCGAGCTCGATATCGAACAGCACTTGGACGGCTTGCGGCACTCGGTTACATCACATTCGAAAAACAAGATGGGAAATCATATGCGCGGATCACGGACACTGGACGCAAGAAACTCGCATTCGAACTGGAAAAGAAGAAATTGGATCTTTCTAAAAAACGGCACTGGAACGGGCGATGGCGCGTGATAATTTTTGATGTGCCGGAACGCCGTCGCAACACGCGAGATCGGTTGAGGATTATTATGCAAGAGCTTGGATTCGTTCGCTTGCAGGACAGTGTATGGGTCTTTCCGTATGATTGTGAGGATTTCATAGCCCTCTTGAAAGCAGAGCTGAAAATCGGTACAGCCGTTCTTTATATGGTTGTGGAAGAAATAGAGAATGATAAGCATTTACGCGAGCATTTCGGCTTGAAATGATATCCGTTATTATATACGACCGTTATATATAGCGGATAAGCTTTTCTAGAGCAAATTTATTTGAAGAATGATGTACAATTTAAAAATATATGGAACTGAAACTCGGTGTGTATGAACATTACAAGAATCCGGAACACTACTACCGCGTGATTGGAGTAGCGAAGCACAGCGAGACGCTCGAAGATTTAGTTATCTATGAAGCGCTCTATGACAACGAAATGTCCAAACTCTGGGCGCGACCGCTTGATATGTTCATTGGGGAAGTGGAGGTCAACGGCGCATCAGTTCAGCGATTCAAATACATCGGCAAAGAGTAGAAAAAACAAAACCGCCCGATTAGAAACCGGACGGTTTTTGACTCTGACAGTTGGTTACCAATCGAAAGCGAGAACTTTCACTTTTGGCATCAGATACGCAAATTTGTCCTCTTTTTCCTTTTTCCGCCCCGTGGATGTAATTACATAAAGCTGGTCGTATTCTATATAAGCATTACGAATCATATCATCGCCATCAACTGGACAGAGTTCACCACCAATATCCAGAAAGGGAATTATAACTGTTACATACATCCCTTGTTCAATAAAGATGTTAGTGAGTTCATTTGCATTTCTCTCAAGAACATCTCTCTGGATCTGTTTTTGTTCGAATGTCTCCATCTCACGACCAGTTGGACTGCGTTTCTCAACTGGGAATCCTCTACGGAAAAATTCCTTATTTATGTCCGTTCTACCGCCAACGCAGATTACTACTCGTGTCTTCCCGTAAAGATTCTCGGCAACCCACTCGTGAAATCTAGGATTTCTGAATTCATCCCCAGATACTTTAATAAAACTCTTTGTTTGAGCCATCTACTTTCCTCCTTTCCTTTTTAGTTAATGCGTATGAACTGAACTGATCCGATTTAGATTGTATAATTAAATTACCTTCTTTGCAATTCTCTCAAAAATTTCTGGATGGTCTGAGGCGAATTCGGCGAGGACTTTTCGATCCAATGCGAAACCGTTCTTTTTTAATTTCGCGATGAAGATGGAGTATGACTTGTGGCCGTTGTCGCGAACTGCTGCATTCAGACGAACGATCCAGAGTTGACGAAAATCTGTCTTTTTATCTTTTCGGTGGGCGAAAGAATATTTGCCTGCACGCATCAGTGCTTCATGGGCATATCGTTCTTTCTTAGAGCGTACACCGCGATAGCCCTTCGCGCGTTTTAAAATATTCTTACGGCGTTTTTGTGCTTGGACACCTCCTTTAATGCGAGTCATAAGTGATAAGGGATAAGTTGTAAGTAAATACTATTTTGCACCTGAGCCAGGAAGAAAGCGACGGCGCGTACGCGCTGAAAGAGTAATAGAAACAGCACGACGCTTACGAGAGCGTTCTGATCCGCTTTGCTTCGCATTGAAATGATCTTGACCAGGTTTGCGCGCCATAAGTTTACCGTTGCGCGTTACGCGGATTCTTTTTAAATATGATTTATTTGTTTTCATTTTGTTTGTGATTTTTCTCGTTTCTGCTGTTCTACAAGATCGCGTTCTATGACGCCAGCGAAACCCTTCGGACTTTTAGCGATTGGCTCGGCTAACTTATATGCGTAGGGAATACGAACAAGAAATTTCTCGAGACGATCCTTGAGGAACGATTCATCCATACCTTTGTACCTACCCTTTAGGAAAAGCTCAGCCCGAACGCGATGTCCTTCGGCAAGCCATTCAGCCGCCTTTTTCGCCTTAAGAAGCATATCGTTTTCACCGGTGCCAACCTTAATCTGGACATCCTTGGTTTCCGATATTTTAACTTTTGACTTGGCTACTTTTTCCTTTTTGCTACGCTCGTATTCAAACTTACCATAATCCATAATCTTCGCAACGGGCGGGACGGCCGATGGCGAAATTTCGATAAGATCAAGCCCAACGCGTAATGCTGCCGCCTGTGCATCTGCAAGAGAAAGAACCCCAAGGTTCTCTCCATTCGCACCGATAACGCGCAACTCTGTTGCGCGGATTTCATTATTTATGCGAAGTCGTTCGGTAGTCACTGGAAGTAAGGGTACTATAGCACTATACTATGCATATGGAAAGCAAAATGCGAATAGCGATTTTTAAGGGAAAAGAAATCAGAAAAATCATTTATCAAAATGAATGGTGGTTTGTCATAGTTGATGTAGTTGCGGCTCTTACAGATTCTGTACAACCCGATGGTTACATCAAAGATATGCGACGCCGTGATTCGGAACTCTCCAAAGGGTGGGGGCAAATTGCCACCCCCCTTCCAGTTGAAACAGAAGGCGGACATCAAAAAATGAATTGTGCCAATACTGAAGGCATGTTTCGCATCGTGCAATCCATTCCCTCGCCAAAGGCAGAATCAATTAAACGATGGCTCGCCAAAGTCGGCTATGAACGAATCCAAGAAATAGAAGACCCAGAGCTGGCAACCAAAAGAACGCGGATAATCTATAAACTCAAGGGCTATCCTGACGATTGGATTGAGAAACGAATGCGCGGCATCGCCATTCGTGAAGAATTGACGGATGAATGGGAGAAACGGGGAGCAAAAGAAAAACGGGACTATGAAATTCTCACCGCAGAAATCTCCAAAGCCGCTTTTGGTGTGACGCCGAATCAATACAAGAAG
>JAZDHA010000063.1:0-4672 GCA_043806295.1 bacterium
AAGAAGAAGCTACAACACCAACTCCAGTCGAAGTTGTAGAACAACCTCCGCAGGAAGAACAATTATAATATGTTTAAATTGAGAGGAAGTTTCATTTTGATCGTCTTGGTGGGCGTTGCTTTTTTTTCTTTTATTTTTTTACTCCCGTATTTCTTCGAGATGACCTACAGCTCTTCTTTTGATGGTGGATTTCAAGCTAATAATGTAGAAAATCAAGTTCCCGTAGTTACTCACATAGAAACCCCCGAATCTCTCAAAGGGTTATATATGACCTCTTGCGTCGCTGGTGCACCTTATTGGCGCGAGGGTTTAAAGACTCTTATCGAAACAACAGAATTAAACGCAGTTGTGATAGATATCAAGGATTATACAGGGGTAGTTTCTATTCCCCTCCTTCGCCAAGGCTTCGAAGGGCAGGCAAAGGGATGTGTGGTTTCTGATATGCAAGAATTTATAAAAGCGCTTCACGAAGCGGGGATATATGTTATTGGCCGCATCTCCGTTTTCCAAGATCCTTCTTACTCCAAACTTTTTCCAGAACTGGCGGTCAAAAAGAAAAGTGACGGAGGAATGTGGAAGGATTACAAAGGACTCTCTTTCATCGATGTGGGAGCAAAACCTTATTGGGATTACATAGTGGATCTATCAAAAAAATCATATGAGATAGGATTTGATGAACTTAATTACGACTACGTACGTTATCCTTCTGATGGCAATATGCAAGACACTTTGTATACATGGACAGTTGGCACAACTACTAAACCAGAGATGCTCGAAAGTTTCTTCAAATATCTTCATGAAAATATGAAAGATCCTTCGACGAACTCAGGACAAGTACCTGTGCTTTCTGTTGACCTCTTCGGCATGACGACTACTGTGGAAAATGATATGAACATAGGACAAGTGCTTGAATTAACCTTACCTTACTTTGATTATGTCTCGCCTATGGTTTATCCATCGCACTATCCTCCCTCTTGGAACGGTTTTGCTAATCCTGATGAATATCCGTATGAGGTAGTAAAGATTGCCATGACTCGAGCGGTAGAAAGAGAACAAATTTGGCTAGTATCAAATAATTTTGCAACCTCCACTCCTTCCAAAATGCGGCCGTGGTTGCAAGATTTTAGTCTCGGTACCACATATGGTGCCGATAAAGTCCGTGCGCAAATCCAAGCGACTTATGATGTAGGTTTAAGCAGTTGGATGTTGTGGAATGCAGGGAACAAGTATACGAAGGAGGCCTTATTGCCTGAATAAAATTTGTGTGATATAATTTAGGTAGAAGAACACGGAGGTGTCGAATGTTTGCATTGAATGAGTTTGTGCTGTCGCGTATGATTGGTGTCATGGTGCATAAGCACGAAACATTAACTGATCAGGAGGAGGCCGCTAAGAAAGCATTCATGGCAAAACTCGAGAAACAGGCTCGCAAAACTAAGGATAAAGTCATTATCGCGATGATTGGTCTTATCGGTTCAGGCAAGAGTACTGTCGCAAAAGAGCTGGCCAAGCACATCGGTGCAACAGTTGTCGAAGGCGATACGATTCGCGTCGAGCTGCGCAAGCAGGGAGCTCGTTATGAGCGAGCTCGCGCTATTGCTGAGGAAGTGGCACTTAGGCTCGTTGAAGAAAGCAACAATGCCATTCTCGACTCTGACTTCATCGATGCCAAGAAACGCGCAAGTCTTCGGGAGAAAGCTCGCAAAGCTGGGGTGCGCGTAATCTTTCTCTGCACTTACGCGGATATTGACGTGATGATAGGGCGAATCATCACGGCGAATTACCACGGACACGTCGATGATTTTTTCGGCGGAGCTTCAACGAAATGGGGAGGAAGCGAGCAGTCGCGTGGCGCGGTAGTGAAACTCCGCGAGATGTATCGGCGCCTTCCTCAACATTATCGCTGGCAGAATAAAGGTGGCGGTAAGTGGGTTATCAAGAAGCCGCCATGCGCAGTTCTCGCCGACATCGATACGACTTCTCTGGAAGAGTGGAAGCGTGAGGTTAAGAAAGTTGCGAAGCAACTTATTGTTCTCTAGAATTCAATCATGGGCCGAAGCGCGCAAGCGCGCTTCGGCCTTTCCTTTTTATATTGCTTGCCCCTTCGTAGCTTTAGCGAAGTGGGGTATAATCAATAAAATGGCAGACTCTGATACTGACAAAATAACATATTTTGCCGAGACGGATTCGCGGCACGATCACAAGAAGTTTGGTATCAAGGATAGTGATCGTTCCAAGCATATCTACGTTATAGGAAAAACCGGTATGGGTAAATCCACTCTCCTTGAAAATATGGCTATTCAAGATATCCAGAGTGGTAATGGTATTGTCTATATAGATCCTCATGGTGGCACCGCGGAAAAACTTCTTGAATACGTACCCGAGGAACGTATTAAAGATGTTCTATATTTCGCGCCTTTCGATATGGAATATCCAGTGTCATTCAATGTCATGGAAGACGTTGGAGTTAACAAACGCCACTTGGTAGTCAATGGTCTCATGTCTGTCTTTGAAAAAATTTGGGAAGATGCGTGGTCAGCGCGTATGGCCTACATCTTGCAAAACACACTTCTTGCTTTGCTTGAATATCCTGGGGCAACGCTTCTTGCGGTTAACAGAATGTACACTGACAAAGAGTTTAGAAACAAAGTGGTCGCCAATGTTACCGACGTTTCTGTCAAAAGTTTTTGGCTTGACGAGTATACCAAGTATACCGATAAATATACCCAAGAAGCCACTCCGGCAATTCAAAACAAAATCGGTCAGTTCGCAGGTAATCCCTTAATTAGAAACATTATCGGCCAGCCGAAATCAAGTTTTAATCTGCGAGAAATCATGGATGAAAAGAAGCTTATGATCGTAAACCTGTCTAAGGGCCGAGTAGGCGAGGGCAATGCTCGACTCTTAGGCTCGATGCTTATTACTAAAATCTATCTGGCTGCAATGTCGCGAGCGGATGAAAAGACTGTGGCACTTTCCAAATTGCCGCAGTTTTATCTCTATGTGGATGAGTTTCAATCTTTTGCTGACAAATCTTTTGCCGATATTTTGTCAGAGGCGCGCAAATATAAGTTGAGTTTAACTATGGCCCATCAATATATAGAACAGATGGATGATGAAGCGCGCGAAGCGGTCTTCGGCAACGTAGGTACTATGATAACTTTTCGCGTGGGAGCATATGATGCTGATGTTTTAGAAAAAGAATTTGCTCCAGTCTTTATCGCTGAAGATCTTGTCAATCTGGGGTTACGTCAGATTTATCTCAAACTGATGATAGATTCAGTAAGTTCGCAGCCATTCTCTGCCGTGACTATACCTCCTATTGTTCCTCCAGAAAAATCTTATGTTGGCAAGATAATAGAAAATTCTCGCAAAACTTTTGCCAAATCAAGAAGTGAAGTTGAGAAAAAAATTATCGATTGGCACGAAGAGGGCAGAACAGTATCATTACCCAAACCCACTGGACCTAGATCAACTCCTTACAAACCGGAGCCCAAGGCAATAGATATCAGGGGTTATAAAGAAAAGTTTCAACAACCTCAACCAGTTGCTGTGCCTTCTCAAAATATATCTCTAAAAAATTTAAACGAGAGAAATAATAATCAACGCAAACCTGATGCCAAGAATGTTGCTGATCTAAGAGATGCACTTAAGGCAGTGACGGGGCAGATAATCAGTCATCCTGTAACTGAAAAGAAACCAGAAACGAAAACAGGGCCTAGCCCGGAAGAGCTCAAGAAAATCCTCGATGTCTCCTAAAAAAGTTCTAATATTTTCTCTTGCATATCATCCGATGATTGGCGGGGCAGAGATTGCTATCAAAGAAATCACAAACAGAATTTCTAATATTGAATTTGACGTAATCACTCTACGTTTCAGCAAGACACACTCAAAGGTGGAAAAAATAGGTAATTGCACAGTGTATCGTATAAGTGGTGGCTTTGGGTATTTGAGTAAAATTCTTTTTGTTCCTCAAGCTGTTCGTTTTGCCTTCAAGCTCAACCGGGAAAGACATTATGATGTGTTCTGGGCGATTATGACCAACATGCTTTTTCCGATTACTCTGATGCGCCTTCTTGGTAACCACACACCTTATATCTTGACTCTACAGGACGGTGACCCGTTTGAATACGTGTTTAAAAGGCTAAGAATAAGGATATTTTTGCCACTACTTAAATATGGTTTCCGCCATGCAAGCAAAGTGCAGGCTATTTCTAATTTTCTAGCAAAATGGGCCAAACAGATGGGATACAAAAAAGAAGTAGAAGTGATACCTAATGGTGTGAATTTTGGAAAATTTTCTCAAAATGTTGAACACCGAGTGTTCAACAAAGAGGGTGTTGTTCTTATCACCACTTCGCGCTTAGTAGAGAAAAATGGAGTGGAGGATATTATCAATGCCATGAAATCTCTACCAAAGAATGCGAAGTTAAAAATTCTGGGCATTGGTCCTCTTGAAAACAGCTTAAAGCTTCTAGTTTCTAGCTTACAGCTTCAAAACAGAGTTCAATTCTTAGGATTTATATCTCAAGCTAAGATTCCAAAATATTTGCATGAGGCAGATATTTTTGTTCGCCCGTCGCTCTCCGAAGGTATGGGAAGTTCGTTTGTTGAAGCAATGGCGGTTGGATTGCCAGTAATTGCAACGCAAGTTGGCGGCATACCAGATTTT
>JAZDHA010000064.1:0-16897 GCA_043806295.1 bacterium
TTGGATGAATTTCCAGAATTTGATTCGCGCACACTTGAAGCATTACGACAACCATTGGAAGATCGCATCGTAACTGTTTCGCGCGCTCGGGCAACCATCACCTTTCCAGCCGATTGTATGATTGTTGCTGCGATGAATCCAGCGGATACACTTTCGGATGATTCGCGCGTGGCATTTCGCGCGGCAGTGAAACAGGCCCGCCGCATTTCGCGGCCGATTGTTGATCGTCTTGATCTCTGGATTGAGGTCCCACTCGTGCCGCACGACACTCTCTCAAAACTTTCAAATGGTGAAGCATCAGCGCGAGTCCGCGAGCGCGTTGTTTCTGCGCGAACACGAGCCGAAAAACGAACAGGAAAAAATGGTGCCACAAATGCAGCTCTGACAGGTCGGCAACTAGATGAGAAAAGTGGTTTCACTCCTCTAGCAAAAGAAACACTCACAAATGCCGCCGCGCGCCTTAATCTTTCGCCACGAAGTTATCATCGCACCATGCGCGTTGCGCGCACTATTGCCGACCTCGCTGACGCCGACTTAGTTACTCCCGCCTTCGTGCACGAAGCACTCCAATATCGTCCCCGTGGTCTATTCGGATTTGAATAGAATATATTTAAACGCTTAAAAATTTAAAAATGTAAACAATATGACTCAAAACATTTTTGTAAAAATATCGGGTGACTTAATTGATAACGAGCAGGTGTCGCGTTGGATAGCTGAATGTTCAAAAAGGGGGAAGTTGGTAATCTGCGTGGGCGGCGGAACACAAATCAACAACGCACTTGTTGAAGCAGGCATTCCCATACGGGAACACGGACCCCTCGGTCGCGAACACCAGAGTGAAAAAGAAAGAATGATTGCTGAAGAGATTCTCGTGAAGAATGTTGAGAAAGTTCGGGCGCTTTGTAGAGAACAAAAAATAAACTGCGAAGTCGTAGCTCCTCTTATTGAAGTAGGAGGCGTGCAGTGCCACATAAACGGAGATCAAATAATCTTGGCGGCGTATCTTGGATACGATCAACTATTTGTTCTTACAACTGCCGATAGGGTTGAAAAGAAAGAAAGCGAGTTCGCGCAGTATCCAAAAATCAAAGTTGTGGGATTTTAGATTGGTATACTGAATTGCAATGGAGAAGCAAGTCAAAGTCGGAGTAATTGGTCACACTGGCAGATTAGGCAAACCTCTCTGCGCCATTTTAAAAAATCACCCACGGGCAGAAATCGTATATACAGAAAGTACGAGCGCTGGTTCTTCTGGAAGTTTAGATGAAGTGGAGTTCGTCTTCTTGGCACTACCATATGGAGAGAGCGCGCGATACATGGACAAAATAAAAGGTAAGAAAGTTATCGATCTAAGTGTTGATCACCGAAGTGAGCCGGGGTGGGTCTACGGTTTGCCTGAACTGAATCAAGAAAAAATAAAGAATGCGCAATATGTCGCGAATCCTGGATGTTATGCGACTTCTATACTACTTGGATTGTTTCCGGTGAGAAAAGAAATTAAAAATATTAAGATTCAAGCGACAAGTGGCATTTCAGGGGCAGGAGAATCGGCAAAAGAGGAGGACAACTTCGTAATTTATAAGGAAAATAATGATCATCCACAAATTCCCGAGATAAAAAGCCTGTTACGCATTGATGCAGTCACTTTTATCCCGATGAAAGTAGAGACTGCCGACAAGGGCATTGTGTCGACGATATTTGCTGAGTATAACGGTACAAAAAACGCGATGGATATATTTGCTGATTTTTATACACACAGTCCGTTCGTAAAAATCGTTGATGCTATCGAGACGAAAAACGTTATCGGCACTAATTATTGTCACATAAAGCCAATGCACACAGGTGATGGCATTGTTATCATCACTGCACTCGACAATCTCCTTAAGGGTGGTGCTGGGCAAGCCGCTCAAAACTTCAACGTCATGAATGGATTTGAAGAGAACTCAGGGCTCGGGTTTGAATGTTTAAAAATTTAAAATCGTGGAAATCAGGTCGTCGCGGCACATTTAAATATTTAAAAATGTAAACATTTAAATACACAGGCGTGCCAAACTTAAATATTTAAATTTTGATATGTTTAAATGTCAGGATGGCGACGATACAGAGATTCGAGGACTTAATAATGTTTAAGAAAGCACGCGGACTCACGAGAGCTATCTATACAGCATTCGCAACCTGCAAAGATTATGGCTTCCGCGATCAGATTCAACGAGCGTCCGTCTCGGTTATCTCAAATATCGCCGAGGGTTTTGAAAGCGGTACGAAACAAGAATTTCTAAATTATCTGTATATCGCGAAAGCATCAGCCGGCGAGGTGCGTGCGCAACTGTATGTCGCTCATGATATCGGATATTTAAATATTGAAATGTTTAAACATTTAAATACGAGTGCAGAGGAATGCAGTCGGCTCATCGCGAGTTTCGCGAAGAAATTAAAAGCGGGTGGCATGTCCGGTTCGCAATTCAAGAGAGAAACGCGCGACCTCGCCGGAGAAATGCTCTCCGCTGCTGGTTATATGCGCCTTCCGAACGGACAGGTTGTTGAAAAACAAATTTAAATATTTCAACATATAAACATTTAAGTATTCAAACATTTCAACATATTAAACATCTAAATTTTTGAACATCTAAATTTTTGAACATCTAAATTTTTCACGCATTCACGCATTTAAATATTTCAATCCTGTAATCAATTGTATAGCCGTCGACTGGGAAGCTGGTGGTTTTTTAAATATTTAAACTTTTAGACCTTTAAATATCACTGAGGAGAGCAGACGCTACCAGTGCGGCAGTTGCGAAGTGGATTTGCGGCACCGCGGACTTCGAAGTGGAGGTGCGGGCCTGTAGCGAGACCGCTTGTTCCGACATATCCAATAATTTGACCCCGCAAGACAGATTGTCTAGAAGATACAACGACACTCTTCATATGTGAGTAAAGTGTCTGTGATCCATTGCTATGAGAGACAACGACATAATTACCGTAACCACCATTCCACGCGCCATTTGCGCGTGCGATTATGACGATGCCATTTGCGGCGGCATAAATAGGCGTGCCTCGTGCCGCGCCTATATCAACACTATTCCAGCCATGAAGACCTTGTGTGATAATTCCGCCAGGAACAGGATTATTAAAATAGCCATTTGAAACAGAACCACCACCGCCACCATACGACTCGCGAATAACAGGAGATGAATTAGTACTCGTCACAGGAGTAGCGATCTCGCCGCCAGGAATTATGATAGTGGAACCAACTGCAAGCGGTACAGTCGAATCAAGTCCATTGAACCGTGCTATTTCATTAGCATCAGCACCATATTTTTTAGCAAGTGACTTAAGAGTATCTCCCTTTACGATTGTGCGTTCAATGCCTGATACAGGCAATATAACGAGTGTATCGCCAGGATGAACATCCCGTGCATTATCAAGATCATTTGCCCAAATAATAGTATTTATCGAAACATCAAACATATCCGCGATTTCAGAAAGTGTGTCACCTGGGCGCACCATATAGACAGAAATGCGACCAGGCGGAATTGAACCGGCGATATCGGCTACCGTGCCGGACGGACCTGCATAGGCAATTATCGCGTTGCCGCTTGTCTGAATGCTACTACCCAGACCCTTATTCGGATTCGGGTCAAAGTTTGTTGCAGCGTGAAGTGTCGGTGTTGAAGAAGTTGGTACAAATGTACTTGCTGCCGCGTTTACATTTGTAGAAAACGGCCAAAAAGCGCCTGCGCGGTTCGGTAGAACCGTTGAAGTAAATACTAGACCTGCAAACCCAAATATTAGTTTTTTTTGGTTGAAGTTAATGGAAACTTGTGGAAGTCAGTAAATCAGCGCATACAAAAATGGCTTACATACCCTCGTACATAAGCCATTTCTTGAATACATCCGTATCAATCAATATAGAAAGTATAATCGAATTGGATATAGAGTCAACCGCTATTTTCGAGTACTGTGGAGAGCGATTTTCGGGTTATAGTCCAATAGTGAAATATCTCGACGGATTAAATGAAGCACAGAAGCAAGCGGTACTTGCTATTGATGGACCGGTTTCGGTTCTTGCCGGTGCCGGTAGTGGAAAAACACGCGTACTTACAACGCGCATCTATCACCTTATCCGCGAGAATGTTCCAGCCGAGCAGATTCTTGCCGTTACATTTACCAACAAAGCGGCTCGCGAAATGCGTCTGCGTGTTCAAGCAATGCTTGAACCAGGTGCAAGGTTTAAAGGGCAAAATCTACCTTTCATTGCTACCTTCCACGGTCTTGGTCGCGAACTTTTGGAGAACTACGGGAATGTCATTGGCATACCGCGTTTTTTTGGTATCTATGATCGCAATGATTCTGAGAAAGCGATTACTTCTGCTTTAAAAATTCTTGATGTTTCAATAAAAGAATTTTCTCCGCGCTTAATACTTAGTCGTATTTCACGCGCAAAAGGTGATGGTATAACTGCGGACGAATTCTATGAAAAACATTCACAGTCGGGTTTCGGTAATCGTATTACTGCTGAAGTGTGGCGTTTATATGAAAAAACACTGAAGACAGAGAAAGTACTTGATTTCGATGACCTCATTTCTCTTCCGGTGCGTTTACTTGAAAATCATACTGATGTTCGTGAGAGTGCACAAAATCGCTGGCGCTATATTCATATTGACGAATATCAAGATACAAACGCGCTTCAGGGTCGTCTCGCAAATATTCTGGCAGAAAAACATAAAAATCTTTTTGTCGTTGGCGACATCGATCAGACCATCTACACTTGGCGCGGAGCTACAATTGAAAACTTGCTTGAATTCGACAAAAAATATCCTGGAGCGCGAACTATTATTCTTGAACGCAATTACCGTTCAACTAAAAATTTAGTTGATGCGGCTAATACCGTCATTGAGAAGAATAAGAATCGTAAAGAAAAATATTCAACGACAGAAAATGCAGTAGGAGAACCAATAGTGGTTCATTTGGCGATAAACGCCGAAGATGAGGCGCGTTGGATTGCAACACGAATAAAATGTTTGATATCGGAAGGTCATAAACCGGAGGATATAGCGATACTTTTCCGCACCAACTTTCAATCCCGTGCGATTGAAGAAGGTTTGATCTCTGCTGGTGTGCAGTATAAACTCCTCGGTACTCGTTTTTTCGCGCGAAAAGAAGTGAAAGATATGCTCGCATGGATCCGTCTTGCGTTGGATCCGTCGCGCGAGGTTGATATGCTCCGCGCGGCGGCTTCGCCGCCGCGCGGTATCGGCCGTATAACACTCGGAAAAATCGCGGCAGGACAACGGAAAGAACTTCGTGCGGGCGAATTAGTAAAAGTTGAAGCGTTTGAAAAAATTATTAAAGAACTTGCAGATGCTTCAGAAAAACTTACACCATCTTCATTTGTAAAACTTGTTATTGAAAAAAGCGGTATGCGTCGCGCACTCGTTGAAGAGGGAAGTGAAGAAGACCGCGAACGATTTGAAAATATAGAGGAACTTGCATCAGTTGCAACACGGCACGACAATTTACTTGGGAAAGAGGGTATCGCCGCTTTTCTAGCGGAAGTCGCACTCGCAAGCGATCAAGATGAGCTCGATCGCCCCCAAGGTGACTCCTCGCAGCGAGGTGTCACCTTGATGACTGTTCACGCAGCAAAAGGGCTTGAGTTCGATACTGTTTTCGTGAGCGGTATGGAAGAAGGGCTTTTCCCTCATGATGCTGTGGGTGAAAAGCTTTCATCTAATGGACGCGATGAGGAAGAGGAACGGCGGCTCTTTTATGTCGCTATGACACGAGCAAAAAAACGCCTTATTCTCACACTCGCACGCGTCCGCAAGATCTATGGGAATGATTTATTTTCAGAGCCATCTTCTTTCCTCGCTGATATCAATCAATCACTTATACTATATGATGAAAATGATGGCACTAAAATCATTTAACTTGTCAATTTCACATCCGAAAAAATCATTGGGTCAGAATTTTTTAATGCATACGCGCATTGCGGATCGTATTGCAAATACAGCAAAAATTACTTCTGACTCAATTGTACTTGAAATAGGCCCTGGAAAGGGAATACTTACTCATGAACTCTTGAAGCGAGCAAAAAAAGTGATTGCAGTTGAAGCAGACCGCGAACTTTTTGAAAAATTACAAAATGATTTCGCAAATGAGATTACTTCCGGTCGGTTAGAACTCATCTATGGCGACATCCGCACATATCCTCTATCTACTACGACCGTTATAAATAGCGGATATCATCTGGTGGCGAATATTCCGTATTATTTAACAGGGGAGGTTTTCAGAATGTTTCTTGAATCAAAAAATCAGCCGAGTTCAATGACTCTTCTTGTACAGAAAGAAGTTGCAGAAAGAATCGCTCGCTCTCGCAAAGAATCAATTCTCTCTCTGTCGGTGAAAGCATACGGCACGCCTAAGTTAGAGTTCACAGTTCCAAGAGGCGCTTTCAAACCAGCGCCAAAAGTCGATTCCGCTGTGCTCACGATTCGCGATATTTCGCGAAAGAATTTTTCTACACGCAAAGCAGAACAGCGATTTTTCGCTCTCATTCACGCCGGATTCGCCCACAAGCGCAAATTCGTACGAAAAAATCTTGCGGAAGCGAACCTTCCTCTAGGCGATATTCCTGAAAAAGCCAGAGCTGAGGATTTACCACTCTCTGTATGGCTTACTCTGAGTAAAGTCGAAAAGATTGCTCACAACAAGATTTAATACACTTTTATACCAGTAAAGCCGCTATTCCATTGTTGCGACTGGTATACTGAATAGCGATACTATGGGAAGAATTTTCGTACATTGGCGTGTACTTACCGCAGTGGCTTTTTCGGTGGTGCTTATTATCGGCGCGTTTGTGTTTGCACGAGGTATTGAATCGCCATCTGTTGCGCAGGCCTCAACTGAAACGGCGCTTTTAAAAGCAATTGCGGCAAAGGACTCTGATAATGATGGCCTCCTTGATTGGGAGGAAGCGCTATATGGTACTGATCCTTATATTTTGGACTCTCTCCATCTAGGAATGACAGACAGCGAAGCCGTCTCGCGAGGTCTCATCGTGCCCAAAGCTATAGCAGATATAAAAACCGTCGGGGCTGGCGGATCTCCTGATATTTCAGCAGTTATAGACAACTCGCTTCCGCCTGCTCCAGCAGAAGGTACCATTACCGCTGCATTCTCAAAAAATTTCCTAGCATTATATCTTGCGGCGAAACAAGCAAAAAATGGTGCGGATCTTTCCGAAAGCGATTTAAAAAATATTTCCAACGAAGCGTTAAACTCACTTTCGTCAATTGTTGTAGCCGCGCCTGACTTCAAATCAATGAATGACCTTCTAGTTTTTGGTTCAGGTGCTGACGCTTTGAAAACATTCGCAGTAAAAGCGGAAGCAATTCTTTTGAAGAATACAAGCACAGCAACAACGAGCGAAATAATTTATCTAAAAAATGCGGTTGAAAATAATGATACGACTGCAATTCCACACATTGCATCAATAGCGAAGGCGTATCGAGACAGCGCCGTCGGTCTCGCGGCACTGCCTGTTCCGCAAGAACTCGCTACGGATATTCTCGCTCTCATAAACGCAATGATGCGCACAAGCGAAATTGCAACCGATTTCGCACGAGTAAATACAGATCCATTTGCAACGATGCTAGCTCTACAACAGTATCCGCAAACGGCATTTGCTCTAGGAAATGCGTTTATAAACATTGGTAAAATATATACAACAGCCAGTATTTCTCTTCCAAATGGTTCTCCTGGCGCTTCTTTTGCGAATCTCATTTCCGATATTGCCGCTGATCAAAAGTCGTCAGCCAAAAAGCCATGAAGTCGCGTCTTACTGCAACAGTTGCGATAATTCTCACGATTACTATTATTGCGCCATCTGTATTTTTTATTGTTCCACAAAGAACCTATGCTCAATATTCAGTGTTCGAAACAAATCCGGCATTAGTTGGCACTCAAACTACGAATACTACCATCAACGCAATCAAGAGTACCCTTACAGAAATGCATGCTTACACAAGTATGGTTACAGGATACGCTCAATATGTTAACACCTATGTTCTTCAGCCACTTGCATTCGTTCTGTCTGGGAATTTATTGAAAGCCATAACTGCAGGTGTATTAGCGTTCGTCATCGGCGAAACAAACGGAACGGGTGCACCGCAATTCGTGCAAAATCTTCAAGGACATATGCAAAAAGTCGGAGATACCCAAGCATTTTCATTTTTTGCGCAATTTGGAAAAAATTCAAATTCACCTTTTGCCGCTTCAATTACATCTTCTCTTCGCAATAACTATCTTCAAAATACAAGTTTGGCAGGATTTTTCGCCGCTAACCAATGCACTCTTTCCAAATCATCGCAGAATATAAATGCTTTCCTCTCTGGTAATTGGTCGCAGGGCGGGACGAGAGCATGGTTTGCACTTACGACTCAAAATCAGAATAATCCTTTTACACTCTATCAGGCATCACAGGGTCAGCTCGCTTCTGTTGTGGGAAGTGCGATATCTGCTCGCGGTGCCGAACTCAGCTGGGGTCAAGGATTTTTGTCGTGGTGTGGATCTGATACCAGCTCAGGTCCCGTTACAGTTGGCTCAAAGTCATCTCCTGGCGATCCTTGTACTAATGAGGACAGCACTCCTGGTACGATTAAAACACCCGGTTCAACTATAAAGGCGGCTCTTGATAAAGTACTCGGCGCCGATCAGGACAAGTGGGTACAGATGGGACAGGTCGCTTCTGAAATTGGCGGAATATTAAGTGATGTTGGTTCCGTTATGGGAACGGCAAGTATGGCATGGAATATTCTTGGAGGTGCCAATTCTGGAGGTCTTTTTGGTGTCGGGCAGTCCTCTGGATCTGGTGCCTCTTCTCAACTTTCGCAGTATCGTACATCACCCGGCTATTTAGGTGTTACGCAATCTACCGTAGCTCAGAACGCGGCAAATCTTCCTGCAACCGATGCAAGCATATCGAGCCGTATTTCTCAATATGAATCGGCGTGGAATACAATCAACGCCGCGGCAAATACCGCCTCAACGAGCGTTGCGGCACTCGCAAGTTACTGCTCATCACAAACAATAGTCGCGCGGGACTTGTTAAATAGTACATATATCGGGGATTCAACTGCGGAAGGAATTTTGACTCCATTTATAAGTGCAAGTAATGCGCAGGCAAACACAGCACGAATGGCGATTACAACTGAAATTGTTCCTGTGTTTGCTAAAGTATCAGCGGCTTCAACAATTGTTGCGACAGCAAATGCAATGGTACTGAAAGTTCAGAATGAGATGAATTCGGCTATCAGCGGATCGAGTACTGCGTATGTTGCTGATATGCAAACGCTTCAGACAATGTCACCCACTCCTATCGAGGTCAGCAATGCGTTGCAGGATTCTCAGGCGTTTGGAACTGCTACCGCAAGTCCTGCCGGTTCGCTCACAGTGTTCGGTGATTCGCTGGTTGATAAAATGAATCTCATGAGTGCGAATGCCAATACTCTACAAGCATCGTGCGATATTCCGATCATTCCTTCTTATTCGTATGGAGGTGGTTAATAATTATATGCGCAAATTTCTTTCAATTTCATTCATTACTCTCGCGCTTATAACTTGCGCGGTGGGCGCAGCGCCCACCGCGCATGCGCAAGAATGTACTGGTGGAGTGGCTGGTTCAGGGCTTGATTCTGGTAAATGTTTTGATGCAAATGGAGAAGAGATAGTCGGTGTAACTCCGACCGAACCGGAAGAAGCGACATTAACCGAACCAGCGTCCAGTAATGCTGTTTCAGATGGCACAAAAAATCCTTCTACTCTTCCGCCTTCTCCTCCAACCGAGGCCTCTCTCAACGGTGTAATGGCTTATATCGCGCAATTATTTGCGTGGCTTTTCGGTGTCTCGCTGGTTCTGCTCGACAATGTTGTTTATTACACAGTAATTACGATGGGGAATTACATAAGTCATCTCTCTGCCATTGGAGTTACTTGGCGCATTATGCGTGATATTGGCAATATTACGCTCATATTCGGGTTTCTTGCAGTTGGCATTTCGACCATTTTGAATACGGAAAGATTTGGTTGGAAAACTAAAATGCTTCCGATGTTGCTCGTTTCTGCCGTCTTTCTTAATTTTTCGCTCTTTATATCGGAGGCAGTAATTGATACTGGAAATCTATTTGCAACACAATTTTATACGCAGATTAATGGCGGACAACCAGCTGGAGCGAAAGAAATAACTGAAATCAATAAGGAAGGAATATCAAATAGAATAATGTCTAATTTAGGACTCCAAACTATATATGGTGAAATTCGAGATCCAGCGAAGGCGGACATCATTCTAAAACAATCCTTTACTATCGGGTTTATGAGCATCATACTCTTTATGGTTGCGGCATTCGTTGTGTTTTCACTTGCTTTTATACTCATAGCGCGTTTCATTATTCTCATTTTCTTAATAATCAGCGCACCAATTGGTTTTGCGGGACTCGCTATTCCTAAACTCTCAAGTATGGCAAGTAAGTGGTGGAGCGAACTATTCAGTCAGACCATTACAGCACCGGTTTTACTTCTGTTACTTTATGTAGCGCTTGCAATTATTACTGACACAGCATTTTTGACAGGATTTTCCGATTGTATTCCCGGGGCCGAAAGTACTGTAACAACAAGTTGCTCAAATCCAAGCTATATAGGATTTTCTAATGGTAACTTTTATGGCTTTGCATCAGTGATACTTTCATTCATCGTTGCGATGGGACTTCTTCTCGCGGTAACCGTCTTTTCAAAAAAATTATCCGCCTTCGGAGCCGGCTGGGCGACAAGGACCGCAGGAGCGCTTTCATTTGGCGCGACTGCGTATGGAGTGAGTGCTCTTACTGGTGGTGCTGCGCGTCTTGGGCGCGCTAGAGTTCAACATTTAAACCCAACATCTAGATTTGGAAGAGGAGCACAACGCTTGGCATCAAGAGGATTGCGCGCGGCCGAGGGTGTACGCATGGATATACGCTCAATTCCTGGTGTTGGAGCTGGATTGACAGCCGGAGGTGCTAATGAAATTGCTAGGCCGATAGAAAGATCTGCTGCTGGACGCGCAAGCCAAGCCATAGGATGGATACGCCATGGAGGGGATGCCGCAAATGCCCAGATGGCTCAAGAAACAAGGATTCGACGCCTGATAGCGGCGCTGAATCCGGCTCATCCTGATCTAGCAACAGCACGCGGTTTGATGCGAACTGTCACTGATGATGAACTCCGTCAACATAATATCGAGAATCTAATCACGACAAACCCACTTGCGGTGCAAGTTCTAACCAACCATCAGGTAACCGTGTTGCCAGATAATATAATGACTACTCCAAATGTATTCCAGAATTTGACCATAGGTCAATTGGAGGCGTATCGAGCAGCCGGAAATGCTGCTCCTGGTGCCGCAGGTGCCCCAATGCAAGTATGGCTTGCCACCAATCAATACGATCCAGTTTACATGGCTGGTCGAAATCCTGCCGACCAAATTGCAATACGAGCATTTTGGCACATATAATAATTTATGAAAAAATTTACCGAACAAGAACTTAACGCGGCACTAAAAGCATCGCCTAAGGTAATCCAGAATGAACTTGCTACGGGATATGGAACAGCCGATATAATCAGAACCTTCGGACCAAAATACAATTTGCATATTGATACGCTTGGAGTGATTGCTGAACTGAATCGTAATATGCTTCTCGGACTTGTCAGGCCTGAAGAATTTTTTAAAGAACTAATTACAGCTGGAATTCAAGACA
The DNA here is from genome assembly GCA_043806295.1 of bacterium. GTDB lineage: Bacteria > Patescibacteriota > Minisyncoccia > Phycocordibacterales > Phycocordibacteraceae > C7867-001. The sequence continues at coordinate 11,790 of JAZDHA010000064.1, forward strand.
AAGATGTTAAAGAAATAATGACAGAAATCAATCAAAAAATATTCGTACCATTACGCGAAAGGATGAGAAGCGGGAAAACGATTGTATCAGAGTCAGAAAAATCAACAGAATCAATAGCGCAAACTCGACCAAAAGAAGTATTGAGATGGGGTGAGAGTGTTCCTCAACCGCCTCGACTAGCGCAAGTAATTGCGAAAGTCCCAACATATGAAGCTCCAGAGCAGAAATCAAAATATTTCCATCTGGAAAATAAAATTCCACTACCTCGACCTACAATACAGTCACCACAACCAGCTATGCTCGCACCGACACCAGTGGCTAATGAGAAGCTTCTTGAAGATCACGAAGAACCGCATATAGATATAAGCAATAAGGTGCAAGGTGCAAGTTTACCAGGAACCCAGCCGCCTACTCCTGTTCCTTCTTCGGCTCCCCTTACCCCTTACCCCTTACCCCTTAAACCTTCTGCGCCTCCTGCCCGACCTTACTCGATTGATCCGTATCGTGAACCGATTGACACCCTATAAAAGTCATGTATACCTGTGTGCAGATGTCATAAATAGTGAAAAGTATGAAAAAGAAAGAAAATAATTATGCATTTATAGATAGTCAAAATCTCAACCTCGGCATTCAGAAGCTGGGATGGAAACTAGATTATCGAAAATTTAGAGTTTACCTTGCCGAAAAATATAATGTCCAAAAAGCTTATATGTTTATCGGATTTTCTCCTCTGAATCAGGAATTGTACGATAATCTACAAGAGGCCGGATTCGCTCTCGTCTTCAAGTCGACGATCCCTGATGGCGAGGGGAAGATAAAAGGAAATGTAGACGCAGATCTCGTTTTGCGTGCTGTTCTTGAAATTAATGAATACGACCGCGCAATTATTGTTTCAAGTGATGGCGATTTCTATTCTTTAGTGCAGCATCTCTACGACAATGGGAAACTAGAAACAGTTCTGAGTCCCGATTACAAAAACTGTTCGGTTCTTTTGCGGAAAACAGCGAGGGAAAAGATTCGTTTTATGGACAATTTGCGCGCAAAACTCGAATATATAAGAAAAACACCGCCGAGGGACGGAACCCGCGGAGGTGCTTCTCTATAGAAATACAATTGAATTCTATACTCCCAAGATTAAGAAGTCAATAAGGAAAGTAAGATGTTGTGGATACGAAAAAGTAAAGGGAGCCCAACCTTTAGTTGCGTTTCTCTTTAGCTTCGGCTATATTGACTCTGACCCGTTCGGGTCTCTTTTTTCTAAATGTCCACAATAAATCAACTTTCTAGAAAAGGTCGAAAAAATAAACCATCAAAAATGGGCGTACTTGCTCTTGCTCGCGGTTTCAATACGCTCAAAAATCGTCCGACCTATTATCCATCGCCGTTTAAACGAGGTGTTTGTACAAAAGTAACTACGAAGACACCACGCAAGCCGAACTCCGCAATTCGTAAAATTGCTCGTGTTCGCCTAACAAACGGTATGGAAGTTACTGCTTATATCCCTGGGGAGGGACACTCACTTCAAGAGCACTCAGTTGTATTGCTTCGCGGCGGCCGAGTAAAAGATATCGGCGTTCAATATACTATTGTGCGAGGAAAGCTCGACACAAGTGGTGTTGAAAAGCGCCGCCGAGCTCGTTCGCGCTATGGTGCTAAGAGGCCTAAGTAATACGAATTATATGCGAATAAAAACGAATGATACGAATTTGAATACAAACACGAATTTTATTCGTAACATTCGTATGCATTCGTATATTGGCATCACACTTATATATGCGTAGACCACTTAAACACAAAAGAACATGGCGTCCGGACCTTAAATACAATTCGGAAACACTGACTCGTTTCATCAATACGATTATGTGGAATGGTAAAAAAGATACCGCTCGTGCAATCGTGTATGAAGCATTAGCTACAATAGAAAAAGATGGTGCGAATCCACTTGAGACATTTGAGTCGGCATTACGCAATGTCTCGCCTCTGATGGAAGTTCGTTCGCGTCGCGTTGGTGGTGCGAACTATCAAGTACCGCGCGAAGTACCGCAGAACCGCCGTCTCGCATTGGCATTCCGCTGGATTATTACCGCGGCTCGATCAAAGAAAGGCAAACCAATGGCGGAAAAACTTGCTGCCGAAATTCTTCTTGCCTCTAAAAACGAAGGTGATGCAATCAAAAAGAAAGATGATATGCATCGTATGGCGGAAGCGAACAAGGCCTTTGCTCACTTCGCGTGGTAAGCCAGAAAAGTTGAATAGCGAGTACAGTATAATAACGGGCTATGGAGCCCGACTTAGAATATTTTAATAAAATTAAAGAAGAGACACGAGTTCTTTTTAATTCTCAACGCGAAATTTTCTCGCCCTACTTCCAACAAAATGTAATATTGAATTCAGATGGTTTTCATCACCTGCAGTTTTCTGCAGAACGAGAACGCGATAAGAAAGAACAGTTTTTCAAATTTCGATTGGTGCCACTGGCATTGAAAATCATCAAGAAAGCAGGAACAATTCAAGAATATCGGAAAGGTTTAACCGCAGTCGGACCAAGATACTCGCGCGACGGGATGATCAAAATGAAAAATGCAGAATACTTCGGACTAGTTGCGATAGCCGACGAACAAAAGAAGATACTTGTAAAAGTAATTCTACGCAGGATTGGGGATGGCAATATTATTTTTTGGAGCGTTATGCTTGGAACGAAAATGCAAAACGGGAAACAGAGGATCTTTAAAGAAGGAATTGAGGATTTATAAACAAAGAAACCGCCCGAAGGCGGTTGCTTTGAAGTGCCTGCCTTCAGCTTTGGAGATTCCTTAGCTGAACGGGGCTTGCGCCCACAGGCACGGATACACTTTAACTTACTTCAAGTGGAAAAACAATGGGCTGTGGATTTCTTCGTTCCACTTTGTTATGATTGATTTTATGTCAAATGAAGGAGGTCCTCGAATGTTTGAAAAGTTCTTTCGCAAGCGTTTTGAAACCGATTCCGGGCTTGAGCCGATAGTTCAAGAATACGCAAAACTCGGAAGCGAGAGTACTATGATGTCAACTGATCGTGATGCTTTCACAGCAGAAGAAATCGCAGAAAACATCAAGCGCCGAGACGAGATCGAATCTAAATATGGAGAAGATCTTCGAATGTACCTCACCTATTATGAGAAGTACATTAACGAAAAACAGCCCTATTCTGGCAGAGAAGAATGGGCGCGTTGGTTCGCAGCCAAAATGCTTTTCAAAACGAAGTGAGAGCGTGACATTCATCACACGCTTTGCTTTTTCTGCTTTTTCCGCTATTGTGTCCATAACGCCACGGCGCTTTTATTTTTTATCCAACTTATGAACCGCGATTATCCGCTTGAAAAAGTACGCAATTTCGGAATTATCGCCCACATTGATGCGGGGAAGACAACCGTTTCCGAGCGAATTCTTTTCTATACAGGCAGTCAGCACAAAATCGGTGAAGTGCACGAAGGCGAAACAACCACCGACTGGATGGAACAGGAGCGTGAGCGCGGAATTACTATTACTTCTGCCGCCATCACATGTTTTTGGACAAAGACGGGCGAGAAGGACAAAAAGGATGTCACAAAAAAGTCCCGTTTCAATATCATCGACACCCCAGGGCACATTGATTTCACTGCCGAAGTGAAGCGCTCCATGCGCGTTTTGGACGGCGCCATCGTTGTTTTTGACGGAGTCGCCGGCGTTGAGCCGCAATCAGAAACAAACTGGCGTTATGCAGATGAAGCACAGGTACCTCGCATTTGTTTTATAAATAAACTCGATCGTACCGGAGCGTCATTTGAAGATTCTTATGCGAGCATTCTTGATCGACTTTCTCCGCGTGCTATTCGTATGCAAATTCCTATCGGTGAAGAAACAGCGCACGAAGGCGCAATAGATCTTCTAACGATGAAGGCGTATACATTCTCTGGAAAGATGGGCGAAGAAGTTATTGAAGGTGAAATCCCAGAGTCGCTTTTGGAGAATGCAAAAAAATACCGTGCTGAACTTATTGAACGCATTGTTGAACAAGATGACATGGCGATGGGTGCCTATCTTGATGGCAAAGAACCGAGCATTGAAAAGTTGAAGGCGATTCTGCGCAAAGCAGTCATCAATAATGAAATATTTCCTGTTTTCACAGGATCTGCACTCAAGAACAAAGGTGTTCAGTTGGTGCTTGATGCTGTCGTTGACCTCCTGCCGTCTCCGGTTGATTTGAAGCCTGTAACTGGCATCAATCCAAAAACTGGCGATCCCGTTGAGCGCCATGCATCAGATGACGAACCATTTTGCGCACTCGCTTTTAAATTACAGACGGATCCTTTCGTAGGCGCATTAACTTTCTTTCGCGTCTATTCCGGTACGCTTTCCGCCGGTTCGTATGTTTACAATTCAACGACAGGAACAAAAGAGCGAGTTGGTCGCATAGTACGACTGCAGGCCGATAAACGCGAAGAAGTTGAAAAGGTTTTCACTGGAGAAATTGCCGCCGCCGTTGGTCTCAAGGACACCAAAACATCGCACACACTTTGTGATGATGCAAATCCGATTATTCTTGAACAAATTAAATTTCCAGAACCGGTGGTATCACTCCGCATTGAGCCGAAAACAAAAGCAGATCAAGAAAAAATGGGTCTCGCGCTTAGAAAGCTTTCGGACGAAGATCCAACTTTTCGTATTAAGACCGATGAAGAAACAGGGGAGACAATTATTTCAGGAATGGGCGAACTGCATCTTGAAATTCTCGTTGAGCGAATGAAGCGAGAATTTAGCGTTGTTGCGGATGTAGGGAAGCCGCAAGTTGCGTATCGCGAAACAATTCTTGGAAGCGCTGATGCCGAAGGGAAGTACATAAAACAAACCGGTGGTCGCGGTCAGTACGGTCATGTGAAGATAAAAATGAAGAAGATTGAACCAGTTGATCCAGATAAAAAGGTTTCAAAGAATATTACTCGTGAAGATCATTTCGAATTCATCAATAATATAAAAGGTGGCGTTGTTCCGCAGGAATACATTCCAGCAGTTGAAAAGGGCGTGCGCGAAGCAATGGCACGCGGTTTTCTAGCCGGTTTCCCAATGGTGGATATCTCGGTGGATCTCTA
>JAZDHA010000065.1:0-4977 GCA_043806295.1 bacterium
AATGTTGCGAGCACCAGCTACTATGGATCGGTCACCGCAAAAGCTGTGTATGCGTTCCAGGTAGCTCACAAAGTTGCGTCTTTATCGGAACTCGATTCTCTGAGGGGTCGGAGAGTAGGCGAGAAAACTATAAAGGCATTAAACGAAATATATTCACTATGAGCACACCAACAAAAGAGGCGATCAAACATTTAATCATTGTCTTTGCTTATTCCGGGATCTCGGCGATTCTTCCTGTGTTGCTGGCATGGTTACAAAATGATCCGCGCTGGGTAATTTTGATTCCAATCATAAACTCGGTGTGGTATGCGATAACGCGCTATCTGAAAGAGAGACGGCTGATTGAGCAAGGACAAGGTTAGATTTTTCTGGTAAAATAAAACTACAACTGAATACACAAGACCTAACCCTGTATCAGGCATGGTCGCAAAACCATCCAAGTTATCCTCGTAAAAGGATTTCCTGTGTCTGTTTCCGACATGGGGGATGGTTTTGCGGGGATTTATTTTATTCGTGAAGCCAAAACCAGTACTGATTCTGTAGGTCCTGACTCAGTTGGTGAGTATTTGCGTGTGATAAAACACCAAGATACGACTGAAGGGATTGAGAGAGCGTTGTCTCGCTAATCGATCCACTCCGATATTGAGATATTCGTGCCTTCAGTTTGCGGAAAATTCGTTTCCTTGTCTTGGTGCGCATTAATCGATGGTATGGCAGAGCGACATAACCCAGAAAATCAATACCCTGATGACATGCGCGCATAGAGATTTTCTTAGGATGAAGCATTAGCTTCAATTTGCTCTCAAGAAAAGTTCGAACAGGATCGATGATCTCTTCAAGATATTGTCTATTGGTAGAAATAATTACGAAGTCATCAGTATATCTGGCATAGCGTTGTAATCGCAATTCATGTTTTGCGAATTGATCAAATTCATTCATGTAGATGTTTGCAAAAAGTTGCGAGGTGAGATTACCAATTGGCAGGCCTTGGCGATCAAACAAATTTGTTTGTTTGGTTGCAAAACTTTCAATAATTTCGCGTAAAAGCCACAAACTATCTTCGTCACTAATCTTTTTACGAAGAATCGAAAGCATTATTTGATGATCAACACTATCAAAAAACTTTTGAACATCGCACTTAAGAGCGAAGCACGGCCGCGTAAAGTTTCTACTTTCGGCGCGAATCATTCGTTCCATCTCCAAAACGCCCTTGTGGACACCTTTGCCGACTCGACAAGAAAACGAAGTTGGAATAAATGTCTTATCAAAAATCGGGTTCAATACTTGAAAGACGGCATGGTGCAAAATACGATCTCGAACCGACGCCTTGTGGATGTGGCGAATTTTTGGATCGCGGATGTAAAACCCCGTATAGGGTTGATGCCGATATTGCTTTGTTGTCAGATCGCGATGCAGTTGGAAGATGTTTTGTTCAAGCTTAAACTCAAATGCCTGAACATCCTTTTTGTGACGCTTATCAACCCGAAATTTGTCCCACGCCGCAAAGAGATTTTCTGACGAGACAATTTGTTGAAAGAGATTCTTATAAACCTTCATAAAAAAATAAAACCATGAATGAATTTGATATACCAATCTTCAAAAAAAGCTACGACCTGTATAAAACATTCCACGAGTACCGAAAAGTGGTGCCTAAACAGGATCGCTTCACGATTTTTGAGCGATGCGAGTCAATAATCTTGGAAGTGCTGGAATGTATTATGCAGGCAAGTAGCGAATCAAAAAAAGAAAAACTCCCAACACTTGAACGAGCCAGTATTAAACTCAACATGCTTCGTATCTTTATCCGTCTTATGAAAGATGTCAAAGCCATCGATAACAAAAAGTATATGAATCTTGAAAGTACTATCGATGAGATAGGAAGAATGCTTGGAGGTTGGATTCGCTCAATGAAAACAGGGTAACAGAAGGGGCATCCTAATGGATGCCCCTTCTTGTTGGGAGATATTTCGAGACGAAGCCCGACGCGGAACCGTAGTTCTCGTTGGCGTTGTCAACCCAGTTGGCGTTGAACTTGACCTTGCCGTCGTTGAAGTTGAAGATCGGCGCGTTCGAGAAAACGCCATCAGCGTCAGGATCATTGCCTCCGCTCATCCATGGCACCAGACCTCGAGGTTTACTTCCAGCTGGAAACTGGACTATATCCTCTTGATCTTGAATTTAATTCGGTGGCATTCGCTTTCGCGAAACCCACACTAAGCAAAGGCAAGCAGTATCCCCTCAACACAACACGCTCATGGAAATCGTAATCGCCATGACTCTGGTTGTTATCGTTGAAATGATAGAGTTCGGCGACAGCGATCCGTGAACCGCTGTACATTAGCCTATACTCATGGTTATTATAGCAATATCAGGGAAGATAAGCGAGCACTTGACAGGACGGGTATATTTTGTTATACTTAACGGAGTAAAATTGCACATTGAAAAGGGGCTAATTTATGAGGTGAGCGTATTGGATACAAGGATTTTGCGTCCAGCACGCTCGCCTCACAAAGAGGAAAGCCGCAACAGCGAGGGCGAATCTCGCAAAAACGAAAGGAGGATGACGATGGAAACATCGATCACCAACATCACTGAAGGTCAGAGGAAGCAGTACAAGAGGTTCGTCGAGGATGCCGCCGACAAGGCCCTCGTAGAGACCGGTCTCGACAAGGACGGACTCCAGCGAGTCATCGAGAACGGCGACGAACTCCAAGTGGCCATCGTGGCCAAACTGAAGGAGCTGTCGGTCTCCAACGAGTACGCGGACGAGGAAGTGAAGTCGAACTACGGCTATCTCTCGGGCTACACCAAGCCCAAGGGCATTGCCGAGCAGACCAACATCCTGCGTCAGCTCTTCCCCGGCATCGGCTACGCTGACGAAGCAGTAGCCAATCAGCCGCTCCCTGCGGGCGCCGAAGGATGGTTCGCCATTCCAAGGTGGGAGAAGATCGCACCGACCTACAACGAGGCGGTGGAGAAGGTGCTCGCGGCTATCAAGACCCATCGCAAGGGCAAGTTCTACAACTGGCGCGAGGGTAATCTGGGGCCGCAGTATCTCCGTCAGACCGCCAAAGCCGCGAGGGTGTTCCAGAAGCTCGGCGACGAGCAGAAGGATCACGACATTCTCGTGGTGCCGGCGCAGTTCGGTCTCCGTCATCGGGGCCGTTCCGTCCGACGGGCTCGCGCGGTCATGAACTCCGGCGAGTTCGGTCTCGGCGCCTTCGCTGTGGGAATCATGATCCTCACGCATCCCGAGCGTCTGAAGCACTATGACGATCTCTGGATCGACTGCGCGGGCGACGAGTATTCGCCTGACGCTGATGGCGTTTTCTCGCACGCGCCGTTCTTCTACTTCCACGACGGCAAGGTCAAGTTCGACGCCTACTGGGTTGGCGGCGCCAGCGGGGACTTCGGTTCCGCGTCGGGCTTCGTCTCGCAGTAGCCCCTCGAACACTCGAACCCTTGGGTCTTTTGACTCCTTGTCTCTTGATCCTTGAGTTCGCCGCAAAAGTGGGGTTGTTCACAAAACATCGTGGACAACCCCTTTTCTTTTTTCAAAACTGGCTTAAAAACTATTTTCGTATTAAAATAAAAGAGAGCAGATACAACTGAATAATCGCCTAAACTCATCAGCTACTGATGGGCATGGCACTAAATCCATCCAAGGTATAGAACCCGTCGTCAGGGATCCTTGGATGGTCGTGTGGGGAAACTCATGCGTTGAGGCCGAAAGGTCTCTACTCTTGGCGGCGGGCTTTATGCCAATTGCCGAGAGATTATCCGATCCAAACAAAAACCCGTAAGCGGGTTTTTGTTATTTTTTGACGATTTTATATTCCCTTTGAAGATACAATAAATCTTCTTCCAAGCTTTGCAGAAGTTTGATGTGCCAGTTTTTCTTAGGCCCGCGCATGTCTTTCTCAAGAGTTTGTCGTGCCATATTAAGCACGGTTGCGAGCGTGCCGAAATAGTCATCGTTTTCGATATGTCTCTCTAATTGTTTTTTATGCATATGCCCAAGTTAATTTAAAAAAGTCACCACCAGTTTGATGAAATTCAAATAAGCAATCCGCTCCTTCTTTTTCAACGCTGATCATGTTTTCGTCTTTCAGGCAATCGACCGTAATCAAACCATTTTGATTGCAGATGTCTATGATTTCTGACAAAGAATATTTTTTGTTTTTTGAAAAAATTTGCGCAATTTTCATGGTAGGGTGAGGTTACCTTCGGTTGCGAGCCGGTGGCAAGTCATGGTTATCCACTACATCAGAACGCAAAAAGCCCACCACCAGACCGAGCCTTGCGGCTCACATAAGGGTTTCCCCAAATGACGCGTCGAGCGAACCTGATGATGGGTTCTTTATGCTCGACGCGGTTTGCGACCATGCCCCAGGATCCCCGAGGTTTAGGTCTTTTTATTCAATTGTTATTTACATGGTATCATAGAAAGACAAAACAGGACAGACCTGTGGGGAACTTTGGATGACAAAATAGGACAAGTAGAGTATAATGGACTTATAAAGACATGCCTGTGGAGAAATTTCTAACAATTAAAGAGGTTGCCAAAAAACTGCGCGTCAGCGAACGCTCGGTGATGCGTTATATTAAAGCCAAGAAACTCCGAGCCTCTAAAATGGGGCAGTGGAGAGTCAAAGAAAATGACCTTGATCTATTTTTTAGAGCAAACAGCAATAAACACAGACGAACATGAGATACTACGGATGCAAAACTAAATTGCTGGATTTTATCGAAAAATCCACAAAAGAACTCGATCTTTACGAAGGTGCGAAGTTTTTTGATGTTTTCACCGGGACTACCGCGGTCGCCAAACACTTTAAGAGATTGGGATATACAGTTATTGCCAATGACAACCTCGAATTCTGTCATACCCTAGCTAAAGCATATATAGAATTAAACGAGTATCCGAAATTTAATAAACTGAAAAAAGTTGTCGGGGATTATGCCGGTCAAAATACT
>JAZDHA010000066.1:0-2174 GCA_043806295.1 bacterium
CGTCATATAAAAGGAATAGAGGTACTGGTGTATAATGAGGGCGGGAAGAAGAGACTAAGTCGTCAATGGCCTTGAGCCACGCGGAATGCCATCGTCTCTTCTTGCCCTCACTAAAACATCGTCCCGATCTGATTGTGTAATGCCTCTATAAACGGGTATGGCGTTAAGCCACTTTAACCAATATGACAAGGCGAACTCAACCGGACAGGACTCTAACTACAATTGTATGACAATTATGTCACAACAATCAACTGTTTCTTTGGTCGACCTCTGTGCTGTCGGTATCGATGTCTCGAAAGAATCTTTATCCATTGGCCTTCGATGTGTCGACGGCTCCACGGACACGACTTCTATTCGTAACAATGAAACTGACATCACTGAATTTATCACGAAGGAATTGACTGGTTATGTTGGTAAAATTATTATGGAATCAACTGGTTGGTATCATTACTTAGTGGCAACAATTCTTTTCGAAACAGGTTTTGACGTTAGGGTGATTAATCCTCTAATAAGTAAAAAATATTCTTCTGGTACTATCCGCAAAGTCAAAACTGACAACCGAGACGCGGTCATGCTTGCGGAAATTGCTCTCAAAGAAGAAAAGTTGCCTCGTTCATTCTCATCTGATCGTAAAGACTTAGAAATACGCAAGAAAATCGGTTTACTCAGTTCCTTAGAAAATCAATGTCAAGAATTTAATGCGACTATTAAGAACTATCAAGAATCGAAAGATCAATTAAACCTGAAGCTGTCTATCACCGAAGAAAATTTACTTGCAATGATTGCGACAATGAACACACTCAAGCAAAATCTCGAAAAAGAAATCAGTACATTATCTAATCAGAGTGAAGACAAGGCAGAACAAGTCGCTCGATTTTCAACTATCCCTGGTGTGTCTCATCATCTTGCAACAATCAGTGCATACTTTTTTGACCCAGAAGTTTCAGATGATTCTAAGCAATGGATCGCTTACGCCGGCCTCGATGTTTCGATTAAACAGAGCGGCAAATGGACTGGTCACGGTAGACTTACGAAACGAGGCAATGCATATTTACGCAAACGATTCTTCTGTTCCGCTTGGGGTGCGATGATGCATAATGCCAAGTTCAAAGAATACTATCAATACCTCAAAGCTCAACATCGTTCACACGTTGAGGCGCTGACTATTATTTCCAGAAAATTGGTTCGTATTATGTTTACATTATCAAAGAAACAGTCGGTATATGATCCTTCTTTATTGAATTTTCCCGCCCTCATTTAATCCCAGTACTTGACTTTTTCCTTTAACGGGCATTCCGAATCCCCTGAGAGAATTACACATCAAGAGGGGTGAGGAATCCCTTGCCCGCGTGTCACCTGCAAGAGTAAACTTTCGATGGTAAGGGATTCCTCACCCCATTTCTAGGTAATCACCTTATGGGGATTCGGAATGACGGGTTCGTTTTATTTGTATATTCTTGTGTTCTTGTGACGATTAAACTCCCCAACATCATTCCCTCAAGCGTTTCTTTCATCGCGCCATAAAGCTTAAACCAAACTTGCTTGGCGCGACAATTTTTCTCGCCGCACTCAATTCCTGATGTTTTTCCCATACACCCAGCCGGAAATAATCCGCCTTCCAGTACCTCTAAAATTCTAGCGACCGTAATTTTGTCTGGCGTTTCTTGTAATAAATAACCTCCGCTCACGCCTTTGGTGCTTACAATCAAGTTTCCCCGTCGTAAACGAGCCGCTAAACGCTCAAGATATGGCAATGGCAACTTTTCCTCTTCGGCAATCAAAGTTAAAGACTTAGGCTTATTAATGGCATAATCTTTGGCTAAATTGACCATGAGACGCAAACCATATTCAGCACGAGTAGAGAATTTCATCGGGATAGATTATCCGACCTAAATGGTCGGGATTACTTCCAATATATCAAAACCACTCCCCCTTGTCAAATAGAATTAATTGCTATATAATACGTCTGTTCATTATTTAAACCATTTTTAAAGCATTTTTGCAATATGTCCCATACAAAAGCTGGCGGCTCAACAGCACTAGGCCGCGATTCAATTTCCAAAAGATTAGGGGTAAAAAAATTTGCCGGCCAACATGTCAATGCTGGCGGAATTTTGGCTAGACAACGCGGTTCACGATTTCGTGCTGGCGTAAATGTTGCCAAAGGAGTTGAT
>JAZDHA010000067.1:0-3683 GCA_043806295.1 bacterium
AACACTACATTCAGATTTAACGAAGGAGCTACTTTCTTGGTTCTTCTAAGTCCTGTATTACTGAATATTCGGATGCCGACGATTAACAGAAAAGCAATAAATCCTACGAGTATTACATAGACGATTTGCATTTCAACCTCCTTTCTTTGTGTTGACATTAAATGTTTTGACAACACCATCGGCCGACTTGCCGATAACGGTTATATTCGATCTTGTTTTTTCAAACATCTTTCTGGTTTGTTGTTCCCGCCAGATGTTTGCCGCGGTTTCGAAATTACAGATATCTTCCCGCGTTCCATCAGATTTCGTGCGGTACATAATTGCCTCGATTGCGCGACGATATCCATCGGCTTCACTTTCGGTTTCGTCGGCCATTGTCTGGCCGCGTAGCCGCTCTTGTCGGAAATTCCTTTCTGTATCGGTAAGTCCGATATCAGCGATGACTATTGGCGGCTCTTTTGAGAAGTACAATCCATAGGGATTGAGTTCATTCGCGATATCACCTTTTACGCCATTAATGACAATTGCGCGTGTTTTTGATGCAGTGTCGACATCCATTTCTTGAAATTTTGGTCGAAGCCGATCTTCCGCAATCTGAGAAACCCGGATTTCTGGATTCTCATTGGTGTACACATAGGCGATGATGTCTTCTTTAATCTCTTCATCAGTTCCATCTTCGCGACCGTTCTTATACCACATATAACCCTCTATTGGTGCCGAGCCGTTGGTGAAGTCAATCTCCTTTAACTTACCATTCGTCGAAAAACCGTCAAAGATTGCTCTCTTTCGTTCGAGAAGATTGCCTCTTGTCTTTATCGTATCAACGAGACCGAGCAGACAATAGAACCTAATTCCATGAAGCTTAATTTCATAGAATTGACCAAAGCGTTCAATGCATTGCCAATCCTTTTGGTTCACAATTCCGATATTCCACGCGAGATAGACACCAATCCATACCGCAACAGCATAAAATACTGTCGAAAATAAACCGAGCATCCATCCGATCATGAAGATAAATAATACCGGTGCAACTGCACAAACGATTCCGATAACATGAGCTATCTTGCGATTCATCTTTTTCATTTCTTCTCCTTTTTCGTATTTTTTAGCAGTTGAAAGACCTGTTTTCTGATAACTATAATACACAAGACACTATAAAAGTCAAGAAAAAAGACCGCACGGATAAACCGTGCGGTCTTTGTACAAAGGACTATTCCTACTACCTACTTCTCTCCTTTGCGTGCATAGGCATATGAGGCATATAAGGGTGTGCCTCCTTCATTGTGGGCATATCCCGCAACGATATTCCCGTCTTCACAAGGGGCGTTCGTGTTTCCAAGGACACATTCGCGTCCATCGGAATACAAGACATGGACTTTGAATCCACTACCACCCCATACGATGTGACCTCCAAAAATACCTGGTACATGAACCGAATCACCGTGTGGCGGAACCAATACCCGCGGCCATTTTGATTGTTCCATGTGCCATGCCCAAGGTATATTTGGTGCATTTTGCGGAAGTACACTCGCGAGTGGAATTTCCGACCTCTGGCTTGATTTAGGATTGTTGTACCAATCCACAATCCCGAACCATGCTGGCAGAATGATAAAAAACGCCAGCAATGCAGATACCAAGATTCCACGGAGCATCTTTGTCGCACTCGCATTATCGACTTTTCCGGCAAGAAAGTAGAGGATTCCCGCAAGAACAAGAACCCAGAACCAGTGGCTCCATACCATTCCACTCGCATTCCTTAACGATGGATTTTCCCACTTCGACTCATAAAGCCCGAAGTAGAAAACCACTAGACCTACGATGACGAGCAGAATCGTCCAGAAATTCTCAAAAATCCACAATTTCTGTTTACACAGTTTATCTATTCCACTCGTTCCATTTCCTGAAGTGGCGGCAGAAGTAACAACTCCCTTTTTCTTGTCCAGTCGCTCCTGCTCTTTGGCCATTTTCTTTGAATGAGGACTAACCCATAAGCTCATTCCGCACCTCCTTTTTTCGGTTTGAGCGTTTCAACCAGAGGAACGAATGGATTGTTCGCCCAGATTATTCTGGCACCGGCGCCGCTCGCATCTCGCATTGCGTCGAGCTGAGCGAGTAATTCTCCAGTGGCACCATGCTCCTTAATCACCCTGAGTCGCGCTTCAAGTGCCTCGGCCTCTTTATCGCCGATCATCTTGATAACATCAGCTTTCGCTTGACCGGTGAGTAATGTCGCTTTTGCTTCTTGTTTAGCAACATACTCTTTTGTGGTTGCTTCCTGATCTTGCTTCTTCGCATCACCAGAAAGCTCAATGGTCTGAAGATCTGCCGTGCGTATCTCTGCACCATATCTACCCTTCAATCCAAAAGGAGGTTCAATCCTGTCATCGAGAAGTTTATTTGACAATTCGATGATCGGTTTTGAGAAATCTGCCCATTTATCCTCCTCCAAGGAAATAAGTTCTTGGAAGTCCTTACTCCCGATAAAGTTTCGTACATGGCGATTGATCGCGGCAGTAACACGCCGCATCCAGTCCTCGCCGCTGAAGAGCGCGCGATACGGATTTCGTATCGCGACCGTCACGAGCGTAAGTTCGTCGGTAGGGAGACGATCTTTTGTTTCTGCACCTTCAGTCACAATTGCATAAGTGAAATCGGCAACATAGATAAAATCGGTCGCCTCAGAACGAGGAAGAACTTTCTCTTCCCCTCCCTTTTCTGTGTATGTTTCGTTCCACTCAAACCCGTAGATATACACACTGTTTGCCCAAGGCCATCCAACCCAATAAAGGCCGAGTTTCTTGAGAAGCCATGAGCGATTATCGTAACAGTCATCGCTCTCCTTGAAACCCTTTTTGTTGCCTTTACCGTGATAGACGACTTCCCAGTCGGGAAGTTTTACGCGTTCTCCATTAACCTTTACTTCGACCCCATTTTCATCCTTAAGCCAAGGTTCATAGCACTCCTTTCTCGGATCGTTGAGATGATAGCCGGCAAAGGACATAATGAAGCGTTCAAATGAATCGCCTCGCATAATCGCTTTTACAGTACCCTCTTTTACTGTGGTGAAAAAGATATTCTCCTTCGCAAGCCACTGTAAGAAGAAAGGGAAGCCAACACCCAAAGTCATCAATCCAATTAATACTAATAACACCAACATAACTACCTCCTGTTTTTGTATTTATTTTTTAGCCCTAAAAAGAGCTGATTTCTGTGGACTATAATACACGAGACACTGGAAAAGTCAAGTGGTTGTGGGCGAGGAGGGAGTCGAACCCTCACCTCTTGCGAGACATGGTCCTAAGCCATGCGCCTGTACCAATTCGGCTACTCGCCCAGGTATTTTGCACCTTTTAAATATACTATGATTTGCTATATTCTGTAGAGGCGCCCATATGTAAGTATATGAACGCTCGTTCTTTCTTCCTCACTTCGCGCCCATAGCTCAGTTGGTAGAGCAGATCCCTCTTAAGGATAAGGTCCCAGGTCCGAGCCCTGGTGGGCGCACAAATGACAAAAATTTACGATACAGCATTTTTCGATTCCGCGCTTGTGCCTGTAAAAGAAGCGTCGTTAAGCGTGGCGAGTTCCGCGGTACTTTACGGTCTTAGCGTGTACAGCGTTTTCCCTGTATGCATTACGAAAAATGATTCGGCGGCATTTCGCATCAAAGATCATTTCAAACG
>JAZDHA010000068.1:0-11724 GCA_043806295.1 bacterium
GTTGGTAAAGAGGTTCTAATATCTCCGGAATCTCTTTATAAGAAAATTGAAGTTTTTAGTTAGTTGTTGATATCCTCTTCGCAAAATCCTAGGGTCTGATAAGGTCTACGATGATAGCCCGAAATGAGCTATCATATGTAGGTTCGACAATTGAATAGAAATGACCTAAACCATCGATTCTCGATGGCATGGTCGCAAATCGTTCTGCACAGAAAACCCGTTATCAGGGCGTGCAGAACGTTATAGGGGGAAACCTCTATAGAGGTCGCAAGGCCTTCCTGGTAGCGGGTTTTGTGTACCCGTTCGCCAGGACATTACTCGCTATTAATGTCCTATGACGCACAAATTGATTTGTACCGCATGTGGGAGTTATGGATCCCCGAAGCAAAAAGATAGAGGTGGTTTTGGGTTCGAGTTGATACTTTGGTTTTTGGTAGCAGGAGCATTTCTTGGTTGGTTGCTTGGCCTCCCTGGGATCGTCCTCATCGGTCTTTTTATTATCGCAGGAGCTTTCTCAGCGTGGCGAGCAACGGGAAGCATTAAAGTGTGTGGCGCTTGTGGCAATCCGTCACTGATTCCAACTGACTCTCCTGTAGCGAAGAAGATAATCGAAGAACACAATATTCGCATTGATGAAATAGATGAATCCATAGGCCCAAGAGCCTTTTCTTCCAAAGGAGTTCTCATTGTATTGAGCGCCATTACACTTCTAATAGTTTTTTTCGTAGCATGGGTACGATAGGAGACACAAAAAAGCAGAGCGTAGCGAGATTTAAATAGACGATCATTTCTGGTGGATTATCCACAGCGTGCGTTTTAGGTGGTGTATACTGTTTCTTAAGAGATGCCAGTAGATTGGGGTGTAAAAAGCCGGCTCCAACCTGGACATAAAAACATCCTTCTCTTAATTTAAACCCGTCGGCAGTTGGGTGAAAGCCCCGACGTTATTCACTCGATAACGTCATAAATATATGAACAAAGAAAATGAATCGATGCGGTTCTTGGATGCAAAGTTTATGAAAGAGAGTTTCTGCGCTCAAGTAGATGAGCTTGCCGTTAATGGAGAAATAAGTGAACAGAACCTTGAGACCGCCTATTACGGGACTATGGATGGAGAGGAGATGGCCAGAGAAGACGGATGTCTCAAAGATATGCCTATACTATCTCCTTTCTTATGGCTTCTTTAGCGAGGAATAATTCTCAGATGTTGACAGTAGATCGCCGTCCGCGGCTTCTCTTTAAGAGAACGCTGACGTTTGGATTGTCTGGTAAGGATGTGCAACTACTCCATGAACTTCTGAACAAGGATCCTGAGACGCATGTGGACCCGCAAAAATTGTGGTCATCCGGTCGAGTACGGGATTTTTTTGGAAACAGCACCACGAGGGCAGTGCAGCGCTTCCAGAAAAAATACAATCTCTTTTCTTCGATTGATAAGGAGTACGGGACAGTCGAGGCAAAAACCATAAAGAAACTCCGAGGGCTTTTCGGTAATGGATCCTTCTATCTGCAAGGACCACATCGTTTGCACGCCCCTATTATCCATGACGGTATTGAGATAGCAGAGTTGCAGCTCGGCATTGGTTCTTTCATTGATCGTGTTGCGCGTCTCTTTTTGACTCTGTTCAGGTACCATTTCAAGAGCAAGGCGGTGTTTTCAACTAGGGAGTATGCCTTCGGCAACTACTTCAGCATTCGTTTCCCGAGAGCTAAGAAATCACTGCTGCTCAGGATTCTCGATAAGGGTTGCATTGGCGAGTTTAAGTCGGTCGAGATACTCGTCAAAAATGAACCTGACCAAGCTATAAGCGACACAGATATCGAGTCGATACTTATGGGTATCCGCGAAGAAAAAGATACATTATTTATTCTCGCTGCCAGTGGTGAAATCCCTGAGGAGGAAATAGATCGATTATTTAGATTCTTCGCGGGACACTATGTACTCGTTCTCCCACTTGGAGAACAGGACGTCACAAAATTTGAGGGCTGGATAACGAAGGGAAATATTAATGCATGTCTCGTAATCCTTGCCATGCTCGCCAAAAAGATAGTGTGGGCAGACGAGATTAAGAAAGAAAGAGAAGTTTGGCTTGCCAAACACCAGGAGACCTTCATTAACGAGAGGCTCGACCGAATGGGCGATGCACTGACGGGACAGCCCCGTACACTTATAAAGAAACTAATATTTTTAATGAACTTTATGAGGGCAAGCGGAGAAATAAAAGAGACCTGCGAACTCGTCCATATCGTCCCTAAAACCTTCTATAACTGGCGGAACATGGACCCGGCCTTCCGGAATCTTCTCCGTGAAAATACAGAAAATCCCAGAAACTTGAGTGTCCAAAACTAGGCCGAAATTACACACGAAAATCCTTAGAAATGTTTGATTGTGTGTAATTTTCGGATGCAGCCGCCGATTTTAGAGCGTCCGAAGAGGGTCTTTTACGTTCTAGAAAAGTCGTCAGAAAACCCTTGTGGAGCTTAATGGTATGATTTCCGAGACCGAACTGGCCAGCAAAAACCACTATGGAAAAGAAAACGATAAAGTTTCGAGGGCATCTCGCGGAGATGATTATGGCCGGCAAAAAGAATTCGACCTAGCGGCTGTTTGATGAAAAAGGCCTATCTGAAGGAGATGAGGTCAATTTGATAAATTGGAATACGAAGGAGAAATTCGGAGAAGCTATTCTCACGCATGTGTATGAAAAAAAGTTGAGCGATATAGAAGAAGCCGACTATGACGGCCATGAAAAATTCGCAGATAAAGAAGAGATGTACCATGCATACCGCATCTACTATGGCGACAAAATTGGACCCGATACGATAGTAAAAATCATCCATTTCCATCTGAAATAAAACTCCTCAAATACTCCATTCCAAACGGTTTACATCTTGAACCATTAGTGTCCTGTTGTTTTGGAACATATCCGCTATATATAACGGTCGTATAGAATGGCGGATAAGTATAACGGCAGCAAGGGTAACCCTTGCTATCTACAGGCCTATGGTAAGAAGATTTTGCTATACTTACTCAATGAAACTTCTTCTCACCTCGGGCGGGCTTACAAATAAATCAATAGAAAAGGCACTTTTTGATTTGGTGGGGAAGAAGCCAGAAGAAACTTCTCTATGCTTCATCCCAACGGCTTCTAATGTCGAAATGGGTGATAAGGACTGGTTTATTGACGATCTCATACATATCAAAAAGCAAAATTTCAAGTCAGTTGCCATAACTGATATTTCAGCCGTTCCAGAGAATATTTGGAAGCCACAAATGGAAGAAGCCGATATTTTGTTTTTCGAAGGAGGGAATACCTACCACCTCATGAGATGGATAAATAAATCTGGCCTCATAAAACTGCTTCCAGAGTTTCTTAAGACAAAAGTGTATGTCGGATTGAGCGCGGGGAGTATGGTAACTAATCCAGACTTGGCTCTGAAAATGTCTCAGATTATATATGGTGATGATATGGAAGAAGAACCGATGGACGGGCTGAACTATGTTGACTTTTATTTCTTGCCCCACCTTAATTCCCCGTCCTTTCCTGCTCGTATGGAAGAAAAAATTACCGATGTTGCCAAAACATTACTCAAGAAGATTTATGCGTTAGACGACCAATCGGCCCTAAAAGTTGTAGATGGGAAGGTTGAAGTTATTACGGAAGGCAAATATTTGGAATTTTTATAGCAAGGTTTCGCCTTGATATTTAAAAAAATTAGCAAATACGCCATTTCAAACGGCCAATCTCTTGAACGATTTGCGTTCTGTTGTTTTGGAACATATCCGCTATATATAACGGTCGTATAGAATGGCGGATAAGTAGCCCGCGAGTCCGCGAGCGGGCAAGAAGGTCAGGTTTGTTGTTGGAAAAAAGTTCGGACTTGGTCGTATAATGTAGCCAGTTCGAGATAGGTTCGGAGTCCGAAGAACATTATTGATATAATAAATGCTATGGAACTAGAAGACTTTATAACAACCACCTTACTAAGTATCAAAGGTGGTATTAGCAAGGCCAATATTAAGATTGCAGAAAATGATGGTAAGAAGTTAGGGATTGATGAGACGATCCAATACCAAATTGACAGAGACGATAAAAAGGGAATTAAATTTGATATTGCCGTCACAGTTAGTGGAGAAAAGGCTACTGAAGGAGGAGGAAAAATAAGGGTCGCTGTTGTAGATGTGGGAGGCGAGATAACTTCCTCTTCAAAAGAAGAACATATAAGCAGGATTAGCTTTGAAGTAGGTGCATTTAAAAGGATTAGCTAAAGCCATTCCGACGAGCCTCAAAATTCTAAAATAAAAGTCGCCAGAAAATCCTTGTGGGGCTTGATGGTATAATTCCCAAGACCGATATGGGAAGTAGATATTTATATAAAGCCGGGGGAAAATCTAATCCATGATAATAATTCCTTATTACGAAGACTCAAATTTCTGCTTTTCGAATTTTTCAGCGCATAGCATTTCTTTTAAGGATAAAACCTATCCGACTGCTGAACATGCTTTCCATGCACAGAAATTTCAAGATGCATCTATTGTAAACAAAATCATAAATGCCAAAAGCCCATTGGAAGCGTTACAACTTGGTAAACGATACAAAAACGAAAGAAGAGCAGATTGGGATGAGGCCAAGGTCGGCATATTATATGAAATTTTAAAAGAGAAAGTGGTTCAACATTCAGAAGTGAAAGAAACACTTCTTGCCACAGGAGACGAGGAGATCATTGAAATCTCCCCAAGTGATTTTTGGGGGAATGGCATAAATGGAAAAGGACAAAACCAATGCGGTAAAATATTAATGAAAATACGATATGAAATTAAAGACATTAGCTGATCGAGACTGAAAATACATGACATCAAAAAACTTTGGACCAGATACAATGACAAACAAAGACAGGGGGAAATTCTTTGATTTTTATAAGACACATAAATCAAGAGCTTTGGTAGGATTTTTGAAAGATGTTGCAAAAAGCAATACTAACAAAAAAAGAATTTCTGCCTATCTGAGGAAGCAAAGAAAAGTAACCTGTTTGATTCTAGGGTGTTCGTATTGGTCTAATCCTAAAGACACAGTAGATTTTTTGAAAAGCTTTAATAAAAACTTGGATATAAACATCACCGCGCTGGACATATTATCAAATGCACTCTTTGAAATCATAAAACATGATATTAAATGTCTACCTGTTCTAGCTCCAGCACAGAAGACACCTTTTTTAGATAATTATTTTGATATTATAATTTGCGACTGTTTGTTAACTTGTTGTAGTTTCAATCAGCATGAACCAGTAATCAAGGAAATAAATAGGATAATAAAGAAAAAAGGACTGCTTCTACTTGGCGTTGCTCATTCTGAACGGAACATAACTTTTAAAATGGTTGAACGCCCAATTATAAATTATTGCAGACCACTCGCGGACTACAAGAAACTTTTTGGTAAATATAATTTTGTTTTTCCGAAAAATTCTTCTATTGAAACACGACTTCCTGGAAAATGGAATCAAATTAGAATTGCAAATGGTATTGTGCTCAAAAGAAATTGGTCAAAACCATTAATCAATAACGGTTCCCATGCTGTACCAAACAGCCAGCTGATATGAAAAAACGAATCATCATCGTGCATGGTTGGGAAGGGTCACCAACAGGCGATTGGATAGGATGGGCGACAGAAGCATTTCGGAAAAAGGGATATGAAGTAATTACTCCAGAAATGCCAGACACAGACAACCCAGTTATTGAGAAGTGGGTTAAGCATTTAAAATTAGTTGCAGGCGCAGTAAACGAAAATACTTATTTCATCGGGCACAGTATCGGCTGTCAAGCAATTATGCGTTTTCTTGAAACGATTGATACGAAAATTGGCGGGGCGATATTTGTCGCCGGATGGTTTGATTTGAAAAATTTGGAAACTAAAGAAGCAGAAGAAATAGCAAAGCCATGGATTGAAACGCCGATTGATTATGCGAAAGTGAAGGCGAACCTTGCGTGGTCAGTAGTCGTACTCGGAGATAATGACCCATGGGTGCCGTATGAAGAGACGAAGAAAGATTTTGAGGAGCGGCTCGGTTCTGAAGTTGTTACTCTACACGATGTGGAGCACATGACTTCTGATGATGACTTTGGTCCATTTCCACAACTTGTCGAAATTTTTGAGAAATCATTTTGAAAATGTCTACCGCCGCAGAAGTAGAGAAAAAATTGAAGAAATTAGGGAGCCAGAAGAAAGCGAGGGCATCCGCGTGGTTTTTTAAGACGAAAAAGAAAGGGGACTATGGATACGGCGATGTGTTTGTTGGGGTGACGGTGCCGGAACAAAGAAAGGTTGCAAAAGAATTTAAAGAGTTGACCTTGAAGGATGTAGAAAAATTGTTAATGAATAAAGTCCACGAGTGTCGTCTGACTGCACTTTTGATTCTCGTTGCACAGTATAAAAATGGTGACAAAAAATCACAGGCAAAAATCGCGAGATTCTATCTCGCGCATACGAGATACATAAATAATTGGGATTTGGTAGACCTCTCGGCGCCGCACATTTTGGGTGAGTATCTTCTCGACAGAGACCGCTATATTTTGTACAAACTCGCAAAGTCAAAAAATATGTGGGAGCGGCGCATTGCGATACTTGCCGCCTTTGCTTTTATTCGTGATGGCGAAACAAGAGATGCGATTACGCTTGCAGAGATGCTTCTGTCTGATACGCAGGACCTTATGCATAAAACCGTTGGATGGATGTTGCGCGAAGTGGGGAAGCGCTGTTCGCGAGAAACACTTACGAGTTTCATCAATCGACATAAAGCGCATATGCCGCGCACAACACTGCGTTACGCGATTGAACACTTCTCCTCCACTGAACGAAAGAAATTTTTAGCGCGGTAGAGCTTGGTGTATACTAAAAGCTATTACCGTCTAATTATTTTATTTTTATGGAAAATAACAAAGCAGATTGCGGGTGCGCAAAGTGCGGTATTCACGGAATGTGCGGACAACATCATTGGATGCATCTGATTATCAAAATCGTTATTGCCATCTTTATTTTTTGGTGTGGCGTTCAGTTCGGAGAGTTGAAAGGGATCCTCCATGGCGGCGGTTATTCAGATTTCAGAATGGTTGGTTTTCACGGAATTGGATATCGTGATGCTGGCGACTCGCAATTTACGATATACAAGGGTACACAAAAAACAACTACTAAATTGGAGGGAGCAACAACAACAGTTAGTTCGTGAGCAAGGACTCCCCTTGCTCAAAGCATTAAAAATATGAAATCAGTGCAAACAAGTTGCTGTGCACAGCCCTAGGAACAGGACTTCTGTATATTGGTACTATATGGATATGGATATAGATAAAAAGAAAATAACACTGATTTCAGCCGTTGCTTTACTAATAGTTGTTCTTGGCGTGGTAGGAGGTTATTACTATCTGAAAAATAATAAGTCCGAGTCCACTGCGGCTGATGTTCAATCAGCTGTTGATGCTGTTAGCAGTGTGACGGAGAGAGCCACCCAAGGCGTGTTGCCTTCAATCGGCGAAGCGGCCAATCCTCTAACAAACAAGCCAGATATCAACCCGACCAGCAAGACCAACCCATTCAGATAATAATATGAAAAATAATCTTTTGTCCGCAGGAATTATAGTTTTTGGCCTTATTGTATCTTCTCTGATAATTACGAACGGCGCATTTGCCCAAATGGAGGCAATAAAATATCCAGTAGCAGAGCTAGGGAACTGTAAAAATAAAGATGCTTGCGCGATCTACTGCGATGACCCGAACCATATAGACGCATGTGTCACATTCGCAGAGGAAAATAGCATCATGTCACCAGAGAAGCTGATTGAAGCGAAGCAGGTGCAAGCGGCTATTGAGAAGGGGGTCAAACCGCCCGCATGCAAAGGCAGAAAAGAATGTGATGCATATTGTGAGGAATCAAGTCATATGAAGGAATGTATAACATTCGGCGAGGCATCGGGATTTTTGAAAGGGAAAGAGCTGGAAGATGCTAAAAAAATGCTCACCGCTATAGACAATGGAGCGAAGCCGCCTGCATGCAAAGGAAAAGAAGCGTGCGATGTATACTGCTCCGATCGCGACCATATAGAAGAGTGCATGACATTCGCGCAGGCCGCAGGCATGATGACCCAAGAAGAGGCACAGAATTCGGAGAAGATGATAGCTGCTATCAAAAAAGGTGTAAAGCCACCAAATTGTAGAGGCAAAGAAGCGTGCGATGCTTATTGCGCTGAACCCACACACACTGATGAGTGTATACAATTCTCTATAGCGGCGGGCTTTATGACAGGAAAGGAAGCAGAGATGGCTAAAAAGACAGGAGGTAAGGGTCCCGGTGGATGTGTTGGTAAAGATGTCTGCGATGCATTCTGCAATACTCCAAATAATCAGCAGACCTGCATGAACTTCGCAAAAGATAATGGAATGATTTCAGAAGAAGAACTCAAACGCATGGAAGAGGGCCAGCAAAAATTCAAAGAGTCCATGCAAAACATTCCAGAAGAAGTCGCGAGTTGCATGAGAGAAGTTTTCGGTAACGATTCTTTTGAGAAGATTAGAAGCGGGCAGATGATGCCGCCAAGAGATATGGCAGATAAAATGGGTTCATGTTTTTCCAAGATGCCGCCACGCCAAGGAGAACCTGGCGAAGGAGGAGATCTCCCGCCAGCTGGTCAAGATCAAGGGCAAATGCAACCACGAGACCAACAAAAAACACCCGGTACCATGTTTGTGCCCAGGATTGAACAGGGACAAATGCCACCGTCAGATGGTCAGCAAGCTCCTGGTGCGATGTTCGTGCCTAGAGTTGAAATGGAACAGGGCAATCAAATGCTCCCTCCACCAGATCAACAAGCTCCCGGCACATTGTTTGTGCCAAAAGTGGAAATTGAAACAAGTAATCAAATAGCACCGCAAGTTGAGCAAACAGCTCCGCAGTCATACAACTTTGACAACTTTGATCTAAATAACTCTATGGCGGCTATTATAAACGCTTTCAGTGTTAAGTTCTGATTACTTTCCACGACCGAAATATTTTTTTAGAAGCGCTACATGTTCGGTGTAGGTGTTTGTGCAGTGAAATTGTCCAGCGTTGTCATGGAAATAGAAAACACAGAAAGTATTTTTTGGATTTAGAGCGGCAAGCACTGCGGCGACTGATGGATTTGCAATCGGAGTTGGAGGCAGGCCCTTATTTTGGTAGGTATTGTATGGCGATTTGCGAAAAATATCCGCAGGCAATACTTTAGGCCACCAGCTAGTAATCGTTTTACTGTTCGCCTTCGCGTATTGAAGCGTAGCGTCTATCTGAAGATTCATATTGTTAAAAAGGCGATTCCAAATGATACCAGATATGATTCGCATATCATCAGGCCCACCCGCCTCGCGTTCTATAAGTGATGCGATAGTTAGTGCTTGATCAAGCGGAACGATTTGGGCAGTAGCTGTTCCATAATGATCAAGAATCTCGTCAGAAAAACGCTTATTCACTAATGCTTGTACTGCTATTGGAGTTGTCCCTCTATCAACAACATAGACGCCAGGAGAGAATGAACCTTCAAGAAGAGGAAGCGACGAATATTTACCTTTCGTCATAAATTCCTGTTTCTGCGCACTATTCCATACGAGGGCCTTTGCGAATGCACTCGCCACTTGTTCTTTTCGCATTCCAGCCGTGATTGTAACAAATCGATTGTTTATTCCAGCTACTCCAGCTAGACCTTGATATAGAGGCGCTTTTGCAATAGTTGTAGCAATTAATTCAAAAACGCCCCATAATGCATTTCCTGTATTTTCAACCGCTGCCTGGAATGGGGAAGGATCATTCTCAAAAAAAGCGTTCACTCGCACATTCTCCACGATGATTTTATTTTTGGGATCAACCGTAACTGGAAACTGATCAAGCATTGCAGAAGTAATTTGCTTTTGCTCCTGTTGAATACTGAATGCAAGCAATGACGGAAATGAAAACACAATGCCTCCTAGGATGACTACGAATAGCATCATAAACCCAAGTGTTCTGAAAGTGAGTTTCGTTTCGCTCTTATTCATAACTACAGTATAGCAGTAGTTTAATATGATATCCTTACAGAGGAATTGTTCTTAAAATAAAGAAAGTGAGGAGGTGAGTTCGAATGAAATTGCCGGAATTAGTTGTAAAGAATTTCAGATTGCGTAATTGTATTTTTCAGGGTGGAATGGGAATCGGCGTCTCGCTTGCTCCTCTCGCGGAAGCTGTTGCGAGGGAAGGCGGCGGAGGAATAATTTCGAGTGCTGGTCTTTCTGATATCGTCTCTTTACGAGACGGGAAATCGGTGAATACTTACGAAGCAGTAAGGATTGAAATCGAGAAGGCAAAAAGTATGAGCGATGGGGGTGCTATCTGCATCAACATAATGTGCGCGATTATCAATGATTACGAAGCCACCGTTAAAGCCGCAATTGATGAAGGAGCCGCCGCAATTATTTCTGGCGGAGGACTTCCGCTCGGACTCCCAGGTATTTGTCCGTCTAGAGATACTGCGCTCATCCCAATTGTATCGTCTGCTCGTGCTCTTGAGGCAGTCGTTAAGCGTTGGGAGCGGGACCATTACCAACCAGATGCAGCAGTATTGGAAGGCCCGTTGGCAGGGGGTCATCTCGGATTTAAGTTTGGAGAGATAAATGATCCAGCTTTTCAATTGGAAAAACTTTTACCTTCTGTTCTTGAAGTTGCAGACAAGCACGGCGGATTCCCAATCATTGTAGCGGGAGGGGTCTATACCCATGATGATATTATTCAGTTCCTCGCAATGGGAGCTAGTGGTGTTCAAATGGGTACGCGATTCTTAGTAACCGAAGAAAGTTCCGCCACAAAGGAGTATAAAGATGCTGTGATTGCTGCGGGGAAGGACGACATCACCGTTGTCTCATATCCTGATAGCATTCCATCTTCGCCTTGCGGACTCCCATTCAGGATCCTCACGACTTCTCCGGCATATGAGAAGGCGAAGTATCGTATTCCCAAGTGCACCAGAGGATATGTTCTACGCCCAGGTCATATCTGTCGAGCGATGAGTAATAAGTATTTGTGTGTTTGTGAGGAACTTCTAAGTTCTGCCGGATATGCGGAGAAACTGCCACTTTACACAGTTGGCACGAACGCCGCTCTAGTGGACAGAGTTATCTCCGTACATGAGCTTATGCATGAACTCTGTAGTGAATGATAAGACCGTTGTAACCCACATTTCGTTATGTCAGGGGCAACGGTCTTTCTATTTGCATAGCGTCTTAGATATTGTAATAATGGTAATCAGGAGGAAAAGCATGAATAAAAACAATCATCATGAACACCCGGAACTATGGTTTCGGTCAAGTCCAATTCTGCCTACAGATGTTCTTTGTGAGCTCTTTGATAGTCAGAAAATAACAGCAACACCACGACTAGGGAAACGCGATGGCGCACACGAGAAAGGATATATTCCGGGGCAAATCGCAACACTGCGTGTTCTGGATGACAATTGGAAAGAATACTTTTCCTGTCAGATTCGCATTATGGGGGTGAAGATTAAACCGCTCGAACAACTGGTTCCTGAGGATTTAAAAGGTTCTATTCTGTACAGGGATTGGAAAGCAGTACAATCAGACCTCTCATATTTTGAGAAGCGTGCAATTGAAGACAAGGAGACGGTAAGTGTTATTGAATTCTCATATATCTAAAAACAACAAAAAAAGAAAGGAGGAA
>JAZDHA010000069.1:0-7336 GCA_043806295.1 bacterium
TGATTCTCTATTGCCCAATTGGAGCTGAAGGCGCGGAGAGAAGATTCGCCGGGAACGGATTGTTTCCGGCTTTGAGCGCCTCCAATTGTGTCGCGACTGCCTTCGCATTATCATCTGACATGTCCGCAATCGCTTGCATCTGTGAAAGTGCATCTTTCATATTCCCTTGTTTAACATACACAGCTGATAGGAAGTATCGTGCGTTCGCAAATTGAGGATTCGCCGCGACTGCCGCTGAAAGCGCGGCTGCCGCATTTGCGAAGTCATTTTGTGCCGCGTATAAGATGCCGACTTGGAAAAGTATTGATGGGTTATTCGGAGTGAAGTAAGCGGCCGCAAGAGCAGATGAGAGCGCATCTTTTACATTGCCATCTTGAACCTCAAGTTGTGAGAGTAGGAATATGGCAGCTGTGTAGTCCTGTTTGAGCGCAATCGCTGATTTCAAGTTATCCTCAGCGGCCTTGTTATCTTTATTGGCGATATCAAGCTGCGCAAGAATGTAGTAGATTTGTGGATCAGTTGGACTGAGTTCAATCGCCTTCTGATATGCGGTCTTTGCATTGTCATACGCACCAGTAACACCAAGCGGAACGGCCTGAGCATATAGATTTCCAAGTACAAGCCAATTTTGATAATCGGACGGTGCAATGCTCGTCGCAGTCAGAGCGGCATTAATACCTGTTGAAAGTGCCGCTTGGAACTCTCGTTGAGCATCAGCCACAGGCATCGTTGAAGAGGATGCTATTTGATTCAGACGAGCATTCGCAATAACAGCTCTAATCTGGTATGCAGTTGCAGATGGTGCAAATGAAATAGAACTTTGTGCGGCCTGATCAGCTGAATCAAGATCGCCAACGGAAAGTGCAGTGTCCGTATCAGCGAGTTTTGCAGTAGCGATGTATCTCTCCACAATGGAATAGGCCGCAAAGACAGATGCTAACAAGATGATTGTAAGCGCGAATACGATAACAAAACCGAGACGAGGTTTCCTAGAGAAGATAATGCCCCACTGTTGACGAGATTGGGCAAACCGCATCGTTGAAGCAAAGAGACCAGTAAATACAAATGCGAGAACAAGAATCACAGAATTAGGGGAGCCAAATACTGCAGTAGCGAAGAGATATAGCGATGCGACAAACGAAAATATTGCTACAAAACGCGTAAAATTGTCTTGTGGCGCGCGCGTAATAAGCATACGAAGACCAAATACAATAAGAAGACCGAGAAATGCAACCCATGCAAAAACACCAACTATGCCTGTTGTAACAAACGAGGTTGGTATGAAGCCAATGCCAGAGGAGAAGTAAGTGTTCCAGAAGACGGTTGAATTAAGCGATACATCCCGATATTTAAGCCATTCGATTCCAAATGATCCAGGACCTGAACCAAATATAGGAGTTGAAGCATAAGTATTACTAGCAATTGAGAATGTTGATTGCCAAGAAGGACTTATCGAAAGTACATTTACATTAAGAGCATTTGCCAAGGCACCACCAAGTGTTCCTCCTATTAGGAAAAAGAGAGAAACAGCGAGTACGACAAGCGGTATAACGAGCGGATGATTATTTTCATCTATCTCGAGTGGTTCATTATCTTGGTTGTTTATTTCGTCTAGTTCAGCATCGGTTTCTGCATTCTTCGGTCCGCGTTGCATCACTGCCTCAATGAATAGACCGAGTGAGACGATAGCAAGAAGTACCCAAACAACTGACGAATTTGCAATTGCAAGCAATACGAGTGCCACGATGCCACAAATAATGAACACCCGATGTAGGCGTTGTGGAAGTTCGAAAAATCGAAATGATATAAGAGCGCCTATAACTCCAAGGCCTAGTAAGAATGCTAGGTCACCGAACGATCCAACGATCGAAAATGCTGGAGAGATCTTCGGCGAGAATTGCCCGATAATAACAACAAGCGCCTCGAGAGCAACAACAATACCAAATACCCAAGCACCTGCACGAAGAAATAAACGATATTGTTCAGGACGGCGAAGTATAAGTGCAGTCAATGAACCAAGAAATGTTGCAATGAGAATGAAGCCGAGTGTATCCGTCTCAAGCGATAATCCCCATAAAGCATTCGTAAATGATGTCCCCGAAAAAAGTGCCGAAAGTGCGTATGCAACTACAGGAAGCCAAAGTGCCCCGATAAGTACAAATGGCGGAAAGACAATATTCCCTCGTGAAAGACGAGCGAGAATATAGAGCGCGAGCGTAACAATCGCTCCGGCAGCAAATATAAATGTTTTAACTGTTACGAGCGACATTGAGAACGGGAAGAAAATAAACACTGCTACAACAAGTGTGGCTATAAGTGATAAAGTACTTAATGTCTCAATTGAACGACGCGTTGATTGTTGCGGGGGCATAATTATTTTTCTATATATATTCTCAGTGATAATGCTACTCAGCATATCGTGTAATTTAACCATTTAGGCAACTATCCCCACATTTCCGTAAGGTGACACCTTACGCCATCCTTGGATTAGGTTGATTCCGTAAGGTGACACCTTACGCTCTCCCTATAGTATGCTAATATTTAAATAAATATGACAAAAAGAGCCACCCCGTTTGCTGTTGACGAGTGGTACCATTGCTACAATCGCGGTATTGAAAAGCGCATCGTATTTGAAGATACTAGAGATTACCATCGCTTTCTCGAACTACTTTATTTGGCAAATGACGAGTTCCCTCTCAGGCATGATGATATTGGCACACATAAGTTTGAAGAAATACTAAAGATTCCTCGTGGCAAGAAATTGGTCGACATTGGAGCATTCTGCATGATGCCAAATCACTTTCACTTGGTGCTGAAAGAGATCAGGAATGGTGGTATTACCTCATTCATGCGGAAAATCGGAACGGCATATGTTCTGTATTTTAATGCTAGACATGGACGAACGGGGAATCTGTTCCTAAAGCCGTTTAAATCTCGGCATGTATCCACAGACCGTTACTTCCAACACCTTATCAATTATGTACACTGCAACCCAGCGACACTTTATGAGCCAGAATGGAAAACTAGCAATGTTGTGGACCCTCAGTTCTTAGGGGAACAGATCGCCGCGTATCAATATTCAAGTCTTGGTGCCCATACTGGCGCACACACACCAATCAGCGCTATCTTAAATGCAGATGTATTCTCTGTAGCGCATACAGTTCGAATACAAAAGATGCTACAAGAGGCACGACAGTATTGTGCCGAATGTGGTATAATGCAAGAGGACTGAGCTAGGCGATCGCCCGCCCACACTTTCGAGTGTTGGCGGGAGGAAAGTCCGAACACGGGCCGGCCGCAAGGTTGGCAGAATGGTAATGGGTAACGCCCATACATCGCGAGATGAGAGGTGACCACAGTGACGCCCTGAGCGAAAGTGAAGGGCTCCCCTGTCTACCGTCAGGCAGGCTTCGGGGAGAATCCTGCTGAAAAGCAGGGGTGCAACGAACAAATCCTTACCGTCGTGCAAGGCCGTGCGCCAGTTTTGCCTGCCGCAGGCAGTTGCAACAACTGAGCGTCCTGAGTGAAGCGAAGGATATATCCCTCGTAAGAACTCGGGACGCTCGAATTTGCAACCACCTGCGGTGGGCAAGATTCGGCGAGTGCCGCTTGAGTCCGATGGTAACATCGGTCCCAGATAAATGATCTCCAGACCCTCCGTCGCTAAAGCTATGGAGGACGAACAGAATTCGGCTTATCGGCCCGGTCTAAAAAGATGCAATCGCCCGCGCTCCTGCGCGGGCGATTGCTTTTTTACTTTACAAAACCTCGCAGGTGCCGCCGGTGCAGGCAAGTTCTTTTTTCATCTCGGTTTCATCTTGGCGTTCGTACGCGATAAGTTTTGAATAATCCACTTTCGGGAAACGGGCCTTACGATCCTCGTACTCTTCTTTTGTAATCGCTTCGTAAGGTGCTAGGCGATAAACATGACTTGATCGTGGAAGGAATGAAAGTCCACCGATAATATCCCAATTCTTTTGAATCCAATCAACGACACCGATCCATTCGTCTGTACCAACTGAAATTGTTGCTGAAGGATTATGTTCTGTGTAGTTAAGTTTTACTCGCTTCCAATATTCAAGCTGTTCAATTGCCGATAGATTGTCTTTGAATCTCGCTTCTTTTGAATGATCTGGTGCTTTAACTGGAAATTCCAAAACAAAAGTGTTTGCTTCTTCCATTGACTGCCCCACTTCTGGATAATATGGAACACCTTGGTCGCGCATCATTTTGAAGAGCGAATCAGTCGCACTTATGCGCACGCGACGAATGTAATACGGCGCGTGGCGCGGATGGATACCCGAAGCACAATTAAATGTCTGCGAGACGGTTCCAGATGGTTTTACTGCGGTTACTGACATTGACGGTCCAATTCCGAATCGTTTTGCATATGTTATGTTCGTCTTTATTGCCACATCACGAACTTTACGCATAACTTCCGACTGTCGCGCAATCGGCGAATCCCATTGACCAGTTATTGAGACACCGAGCAATCGTTCCGTAGCGCAGTGATCGGTCCATTTTTTTGATATATAACCGAACTTTGTGAGCGTTGACTGATAGGTACCGAGAATCGCCGCGAGGCGCGCCTTTTTCAGAAGTGAGGCCTCAGTATCGTGAGCACGAGCAATGATTTCAGAAAGATTACAGAATTGTTTTGATTGCAGAATAATTTCACCACATGGATTCACACCTATAGACCCGCGCACGACACCATTCTCGTCAATAAAACCTACTTTTTTAAAGTAACCAACGCGGCGTTTTGGCATAGTGAGTGCGAGCGATCCGCGATTGAAAATACCCCTTTCGCCGCTTCCACTCTTCATAAGAGCCACCCATTCGTCCATAAGCTCGGCATTAGTCGGTTGTGATTCATACACTGCAGAATTATTAGCGACTGAACGATGTGGATCGGTCATATAGAATTGTCCTTTTTTCGCATCGCGCATTTCAATATCATCGAGATCAGATAGAGAAATCATTGCTGTGCGGCGCACACCGCCTGAGACAACGCACTCGCCTATTTTACAAATGATATCGTGCGCATCAATCGTGCGCAGACGGCGACCAGCCCTAGAAAGAACTCGGTCTCGTACAAAAGCAAGAAGTGACCGTAGCGGTTCAGGACCGCTTGCCTTTCCTCCCATTGTTTTGAGTCGCGCACCTGCCGGACGAATTTCTGAAAAGTCAAAATTTATATCTTTGCCTGAATACCATGTCTTAAGGCCGAGAGTAAGAGCATCGCACCATCCCTCCTTTGAATCGGCAACAATGTGCGTTGATAATTTTTGCCCATTTTGTTTTATAATCTGCGGAAGTTGTTCAATATTTTGACTTTCAACAGCAAAACCAACACCACATCCCTGCATTGAGAGATACATAATTTCCGCAAAATCCTCCAATTTTACCGGTGCGGTAAAAGTACAGTTATATGCACAAGCATTACATCGTCGTGCAGCTTCTCCGGAGAACTGCATAAGACGCATTGAAGGCATTATTTCTTGTTTTAGAATGCCCATACGAATTTCGGTGTATTCTTCCTCTGTAAGTTTGTCGCCAATATTCTCGCGCATAAAATTTATATAACGATCAACTGTTTCAACCCATGTCTCGCGCCGTCCTTCTTCTGGAATCCATTTCGCATATGATCGCAAATAAACAAACTCACCTAATGCATTTCCTTCAAAATACTTCCTACTTTCTTCGGCAAGTTTCTTTACATGCTCTGGAATGTCCGAATGCGCGGCGCGCAACTGTGCTCGTTTATCACGGTATAGGATGTAGCCCTTCGCTGTTTTTACATAATCATTCAAAATAAGATATTTCTCAACCGAATCCTGAATACCTTCAACCGTTGGAAGAAAATTTTTATATTTCTTTGCAAATCGTCCGAGTTCGCCGATTACTTGATGCGCCACAAGGTTTGCATCATCCTGATCGCCCTCGCCTGCCGCGACCATCGCTTTCCAAATAGCAATGGCTATTTTATCAAAATCAAACGGTACGAGCCGCCCATCGCGTTTTTCTATTTGTGGAATCATTTCACGATATCGTAGTGTTTCTTTCGAAATTGACGGCGCGGGAGTCAAAAAAGAAACTGGCGTTGATGTTTGTTTGCGAACTGAAACTTGTACATTTTTTGACATGAACGGTGCGATTAGTTTGATAGATAATGATGCGCGCTTTTAATGAAGTAAGTGTACTCCTGTATACAAAAAGTGTCCTGTGGACAGCGTTACTTTGAAACGATCGGAAAATTTTTCAACAAAAGCGGTGTTCCAGTTGAAATGTTATATTTGTCAGCGAAGCTGGCAACCGTCTCAAGGACATATTGAGCTGGTTCTGTCGGATAAAAGACATTTGGATAGGTAGATGTCGCTACATTACGAGCAATCGAGACGACTTGTCCTTTATTATCAAACCAAAAGATATCAACTGGCATGAGCATATCTTTCATCCAGAAGCCATATCTGTCGTCTTTTTCGAATACGAAGAGCATTCCGTAGTTATCCGGGATACTTTTTCGACCTCCAAGTCCTTTCTCTCGTGCCACGGTTGTTGTCGCATACTCTATTCTCAAAGACACGCCGCCGAACTCAGCTGTCAGTGGTATCTGCGCTGGAAGCTCTGTCCTATAAACAAACAAAACCGCCCCAATTGTTGCTATAACTATTAAAACCCCTATGTAAAAATATCGTGGCATATGTGTTGATTACTATGAGGCCAAGTTTTTGCCTTGTATTTCCATATACAAATAATATCACTGTATCTGGCGGAGGCGGAGCGATTCGAACGCTCGGAGGGTTGCCCCTCACACGCTTTCCAAGCGTGCGCACTAGACCGCTATGCGACGCCTCCTGTTTCAGGACCCTGTAGAGGGCCCGTTCGCTTTGTTATATCAGAAAAATCGAGATCGTGCTCGAAAGTAAAGAGGTCCGACCTCTTTACTTTAAGAGGAGCATCTTGATGCGATCAGGAATAGGCGGATGGGTTGAGAAGAGCCGTTCAATCCAGCCGGCACTGCCACCTGCTTTTACTCCAAATGGGTCATTGATGAAAAGATGCGCTGTTGCGAGATTCGCGCTTTTCATTGGTGCAGTGTAACTACCAAGTTTCTGGAGTGCAGAGGCAAGCCCTTCTGGATATCTAGTCAAGAGAGCACTTGATGCATCCGCGAGATATTCACGGCGACGCGAAACCGCAAGTTGAATAAGCTTCGCGGCGATAGGAGCGAGTATGATTCCGACTATTGCCAAAATCATAAAAATCGCATTTCCATTTCCTTTATCATCGCTCCGCCGGCTGGCGGACCCCCCGAAAAATGACATCCGCAAGA
>JAZDHA010000070.1:0-15884 GCA_043806295.1 bacterium
GCATCGCTACCCTTATTTCGGGCAGTGTTAAGCGAAGCCAAAACGACAGCCGAAAGAATGCCAATGATTGCAATGACGACTAGTAATTCGATAAGCGTAAAACCGCGATATTTTTTCATAATTATTATAAGTTGTTAGTTACGGCTAGACTAAGATGCTGGACACGCAACCGCGTTTGCAGCGAGGACAGAAGTGACTTGTTTTGACGAACCATTACTATCAACACACCAATAATTTGTACTCAATGTCTTAAGCGGAGAAGATACAGCATATCCCGTTGCGCTAGCGTGACATTCCTGGGTACTTGCAGCTTGCGCAGTTGCAAGAACACTGTTCGTAGCGGTTAAACCAGCAGCAGAAAGAGCTGAAGCCATTGCGGAAACTACTACCGAATCAGCGCAGACATTTGCGTAGCTGTTGTTGTTACCACTTGCGTTAAGTTCCGCTTGGGTACGAATCCCTTGAAGATTCGCTTGAACTGATGCGTCACCACCTTTATTACGAGCTGTGTTAAGCGAGGCCAAGACGACAGCCGACAAGATACCTATGATTGCGATAACTACTAGTAATTCGATGAGGGTGAAACCTCGGAAACGATTTTTGTACATAATTATTTATATTCGGCTAATAATTAAATTGTATACCTATATTCCTTAGATAAAAACAAGGGTGTGGACAACTCCCGCATCGGGACTCCGTCGGGAGTCCTAGATAGAACCTGCAAGGTTGTAGATCGGTAGAAGAACCGCGGCGAGAAGAGTCCCGACTCCCAAGCCCAAAAGAACAATCATAATCGGCTCAATAAGCCCAACAAGCGTGTCAACGGCATTGGAGACCTCACGATTATAAAACTTTGCAAGCGTGGTAAGTATCTTCCCTAGCTCGCCGGATTCCTCTCCGACTTTCGTCATTGCGACCATAATACCTGGCATTTCCGAATGTTTACCAAATGCGTCTGATATGGAAGAGCCACCTTTAACATCTGTCCCGATTTCAGCAAGCACATTCGAATATACGGAGTTATCAACAACCGAGCCGGTAATTTCAATTGCCTCTACAACTGAAACGCCGGAGAGAAGCATTGTTGAAAAATTATCCGCAATTCGTGCGAGATAGAGTTTTGTATACAGATCGCCAATATATGGAACAGATAGCTTTAAACCATCAAGAACAAGTTTTCCGTGTTCTGTCTTCCCAAGCCGCCACACATAGAAACCAACACCGATAAGAGCGATTAGCACGAAAATACCGTAATTGACGAGAAAATTTGAAATCCCGATGACAATGCTTGTGTATATCGGTACTTCCTGACCTGAATCAACCAGAATGGCGCTAATCTTCGGAATAACGAGTGTCAACATAAGTGCCATCACGCCAAAGAACACTGCTATAACGAAAATCGGATAAATAAGCGCATTTTCGGCCTTGCTGACGATATCGTATGAACGATCTAAATAATCTGCAAGATAGACGAATGTTTCTGACAATTTGCCTGACTCCTCGCCAGCACGAACCATATTCACATAAAATACTGAGAAGACCTTTGGATGACGCGCGAGCGCCTTACTAATTGGACTTCCACCTTGAATGTCATCTCCAATGGAAGAAAGAACTGTAACAAGTTGCTTATTATCAACCTCGGCGGTCAAAAGGCGAAA
The DNA here is from genome assembly GCA_043806295.1 of bacterium. Lineage (GTDB taxonomy): Bacteria > Patescibacteriota > Minisyncoccia > Phycocordibacterales > Phycocordibacteraceae > C7867-001. The sequence goes on from JAZDHA010000070.1 coordinate 1,659, forward strand.
AATACGAAGTGCGGATACCTGTGCTTCAAACAGAGTCGCTATCTGCCTCGAGAGAATTACGACTTCCTTGTTGGAGACCCGACCGAAAAACGGCAAATTAAAATTAAGCAATGAATGTTTTTCACTTGAATTGATCATTGAGATAACTAAATTGCGCCTCTGCAACGCAGATACGGCAACTTCCTGTGATGGGGCCTCAATGGTCCCATCTCGTTCATGTCCATCTTGGTCAATCGCGTGATAAGTAAAAAGCATATATAAACATTTAAATATTTAAATATTTCATATGTAATGTTCGAATGTTTTTGGATCCATCGCGTGCTCGTATGCGTGTTCAACAGTCACTTCCCCTCGTTTAACGAGTTCTGCGAGCGCTCGGTCCATATCAATCATTCCTTCTTGCGATGATGTCTGGATTACAGCACTAATCTCGTGTGTGCGCCCATCTCGTATGAGCGTGCTAACTGCATTGTCATTGATAAGGAGTTCATAGGACGGAATGAGTCCTCCTGAAATTCTTGGGATGAGCCGTTGGGAAAAAATGCCTGCGAGAGAACCTGCGAGTTGCACCCGTACTTGACTCTGTTGTTCGGATGGAAACATATCAATAATGCGATCGATAGTTTGCGCGGCATTATTTGTGTGAAGAGTTGAAAAAACAAGATGTCCGGTCTCTGCGGCAGTTACTGCCGCCGAAATCGTCTCGTAATCGCGCATTTCACCAACCATAATCACATCCACATCCTCGCGAAAAGCACTTTGCAATGCAGTATGGAAATCGGAAGCATCTATATGAATCTCACGCTGATGAATAACAGATTTTTTCTTTGTAAAAATGTATTCAACCGGATCTTCAATAGTCAATATATGCTCTGCTCGAGTTTCATTGATTCGGTCAATCATAGCCGCAAGAGTTGTTGATTTCCCCTGCCCAACTGGACCGACGACAAGGAAAAAACCTTGCTTGCGCTGTGTGAATACATCAAGAACAGAAGGAAGATTGAGTTCCGAAAATGAACGAATCACTCGCGGTATGAGTCGAAGCGCTATAGCAGTTGTTCCTTGTACACGATATCCATTAACGCGGAAACGAGCTTCTTCTTTGTGTGCATAGGAGATATCGATGGTCTGGTTGTCTATGAAAGAGTTCCAGCGGTTTTCAGGTACGATACTCTTCAACATTATTTCTGTTTCTTCATTGGTTAATGCTTTAAACTTTGAAAGTGGCACCAATGCTCCAGAGACGCGAAGCACTGGTGATCCTCCTGCATAGATATGAAGATCTGAACCGCCTTCAGCGACAACTATGTCAAGAAGTTCTCCAAATCGTTTGTCTATAGCCATACTTACCTAATGATTCCCCTCTTTTGGCGTACTCGCTTCAATAGTGTGCAATGTCTCAGCAAGTACTTCAGAAGGAATTGCGGATGCCTTTATGATGTAACCGTCGGCCGAGAATTGTTTTGCTTTCTCAATATCGGTATCTTTCCCTTGATTTGAAAGGATAATGATTTTTGTACCTTTTGCTAGATTTTCCTTTCGTATTGATTCAAGTGCTCCAAAACCGCCTATACCGGGCATAACGAGATCAAGCAGGATAGCATCTGGTATAACAGTGTCCTTTTTTCGAAGTGTGTTCAACAGATCTTCTCCACTACCAAATACACTTACCTCATGCCCTGCGTTCTTGAACTTGACCGAGTATAAGTCAAGAAGGAATCTGTCATCGTCAACGAGGTATATGCGATAGGACATTGTAAGAATATTATACTACATTTCTAGTCAACTCATATCTCCTTCTGGGAAAAGTTCGCCACCGAGTGTATTAATCTCTTCAAAAGGTATCTCTCCATTAAGCGCCTTCACGATCGCATCTTCACGCATCGTAAGCATTCCACTTGCACGCGCGGCGGCGTAGATTTTTTCCTCAACTGGTTCCTTCAATACAACTTGTTCAATCTTTTTATTCATACGAAGTATTTCAAATACAGCAGTACGGCCACGCGTACCATTTGGACATTCAGCAGTCGGACTCGCGTGATAAAAATCTTTGAAAGAAGGCAGTGTACTTTGATATTCCTTTGGCAAATCAGCAAATTCTCTATCCAGAAAAACCTTGATGCTATCGGTAATTGGAAATGGCTTTCCTGCGTCTTTGCAAAGTCGCCGTACCAGCCGTTGTCCGATTACAGCAATGAGAGTTGGTGCAATAAGGAATGGATCTACACCCATATCAACGAGACGGGGAATTGCACCAGTAGCTGTATTAGTATGAATGGTGGAGAAAACGAGATGTCCTGTCAGAGCTGCTTGAACTGCTAGCGCGGCGGTTTCTTTATCACGAATCTCACCAACCATAATAATATCCGGATCTTGTCGCAAAATTGAACGAAGTCCATTGGCAAATGTGTAACCAATCTCTGGTCTCACTTGGCTCTGCGATACTCCAGGTATTTCATATTCGACCGGATCCTCAAGCGAAACGACATTTGCAACTTCACGGTTGGTTTCGGAAAGCATTGCAAAAAGCGTCGTTGATTTTCCTGAACCAGTTGGCCCTGCGATTAGGATTATTCCATAAGGAACTTTCATCATGTCACGAATAACTGCAAGGTTTGTTGCTGTAAATCCAACTGAATCGAGTGTTGTAGTAGTGGCTGATTGATCTAGAATACGCATCACAACTTTCTCACCGTATTCCGTCGGAAAGGTAGAAACACGAAAATCAATACGCCGTTTTTCAGCAGTTGCCGAAAAACGACCATCTTGTGGCTTTCGTTTTTCATCCAGACGCAATCGCGCAAGTATTTTAATGCGTGCAACGACTGCTTCGTGCACTTTAGCCGGCAACTCCAATGAAGTATGAAGGTCGCCGTCCATACGGAAACGAACTCGCGTCTTGCTAGGAGATGGCTCAATGTGTATGTCGGATGAATGACCTTCAATAGCGTACCGCAGTATTGTTGAGACAATTTTTGTCACTGGAGCATCCTCTTTAAGGGACTCACTTGGACCAGAGAGTTCAAGTGATTCCTCTCCAAACCCAGACACTTCTTCAGAAGTGGACACACCAACTGATGTGTCTGAAGAATCTTTCCCATTAGAATGTTCGCTTTGAACAGATGCTGTCGTTTCGTATTCAGAAAGTGCCTTACCTATCTCGCCAGAAAGATTTTTATATGCATCTAGTACACGATCAAAATCCTGTTTCGTAATAAGAAAAATTTTATATGGAATACCGATTTTGCTGGAAATAAACTGGAGAGCATCAAGTGCTTCAATATTGTCTGGATCGGTGATGCCAACTTCAAGCGCACCCTCCTTTATATCAAGAGGTACAAATCCGTAATGACGAGCGGAGTCGATCGGAACATAATTGAATACATTTTGGTCTGCTGGAGGATCACCAAGAATACGAGTGGGAAGATTATATGTCTTCCCTGCTTCTTTAAATGCATCTGCAAGCGATACATTATGTTCTGCTAACAACTCAGCAAGAGATCGCTTTTTAACAAGACCGGCTTCTACTGCTGCGCGGTCGCTTGCAGAAAGTAATCCCTTGTCAACAAATAATCCGAGAAGGTTCATTCCTTAGTTTCCGCTTATTCCAGAAACAACTGCAAATGGATCAAGACGACCGGTAGTTTCCGGAGATACTGGTGTCGTAATATCGACAAGCGCATTAAAACGCACATCCGAAAAAATGGTTGTACTAAATGAAATCGGCCGTAACTCGCCAACCAGCGCCTGAAATCGTGACTGCATCTGATTTGCAGTCGTGCTTAAAGACAATGGTGGTTGATTCCCTGTTCCGGTGAAAAAATACCAATACGCGCCTGCCGCGATAATAAGTGTGACAATCACAAGAAATATATTATTTGATTTCATAGTTTAAAAATTTTAGCGCAACCAATACAAGCGTAATTTCATTTGATAGGTATAGACACCGGTATCAGAACCCTTCACTACAATATCTTTAACATCAAGAATGCGTACACTTTTTTCTACACCGCGTAAAAAGTTCTGCAATGCGGAATAAGTACCAATGGCAGAAAGAGAAAGATCCGCCGAGTTTACCGGGCTAGTCACTGAAACCGGAAGTATTCCGGTCTCAGCAGATCCAGAAGATGCGGCATTGGATGTAACATCAACATTAGAAAGTGAAAGTCCATTTTGTGAGGCAAGCGTGTTCAGGTCAAGAATAAGTCCAACATTATCCACCGAGTCAGGCAAAAAAATACTTATCCGTTCAAGATCTGCTGGATCAATTGCATTACGCGCTGAAGCAAGTTCGTTTTGTTTAGCGGTATACTCGCTTGCCGCTTCCAATGCTTGATCGTCATTTGTGATAGCGGTCTTTGTTGCCGCTATCGGACCAGACCATGTCGGATTTATATAAATGAAAAATATACCGACAGCGACCATAATTGCGAGGACTGGAAGTATGCGGCTGTTCATGGTGAAAAAGATACGACTTTCTGATCAAGTGCGGCGGAAAGCGTAAAAGACACGGAATTATCTTTCGCACGAACAACGATATTTGAAAAAATAGCATCTTTGATGTGGCCGTCATTGGCAAAAGCTGTTGAAGCGGCGGCAAGAGCGTTAAAACTTTTTGCTACACCTGTTCCTTCAACCTTTATTATTCCGCCGTCTTCGACAGATAGATGCAGCGTGTTGAAACGAACAGTGGTCGGCAGAATCGTCTCAATCAAAGTAAAAAACCCAGAGAATGCGACATGATTCGTAAGAAGTGTTTCTCCGGAAGTTAAGCGATCGCGCAATCGTATAAAACCGTCAACTGCCTCTAGATCTATATTTGATTCGGCCTCTTTTAAAGCAGTGTCTTTGGAAAATTGACTCGCAGCGAGAATTCGTCCGTAAAAGAAAACGCCAATTGCAAGTACAAAAACGATACCGAGTATCGTATATGCGAGAAAACTAAATGCGCCGGTCAAATCGGTACGAGACCTGTGTTGCGCCGTAGATGCAGTGTGAGGTACAAAAGAAGTTGGTATTGTAGGAGGAAGAGCCATTTTGTTTAGTATACGATACTTGCGCAAGTATCATATACGACCTCTGTGCAAAACATTTGATTAAGTTTCATTAAGTTTTCTGAGTGCAAGGCCGACGGCAACGGCAAATTCGGGACCTATCTCTTTAAGAACAGAATGCATAAATGCAGGTGTCTCCGTTTTTACAAAAGGATCCGCAACTTGTACATCTATTGAAAATATATTTTTTGCATATGCGCCAAGTTCTTTGGTAACTCCACCGCCGCCAGTGAGAATAATTGAAGTAATCGACTTTTTGTGTTCCGTCTCATATTGCATAAGAACGCGCTTTGCTTCAGCAAAAATTCGCGAGAAAACAAATTCTGGAGAACCGAGTGCCCCAACACCTTCAATTCCACCTTCTTTCTTCAAGATCTCAGCCCGAGCTATGGAGACATTGCCAGAAATTGCGATAGCGCGCGTAATATCCTGACTTCCAGCGTTTATAGCGTGCGAAAGTGCAACGACACCTCGTTCAACAACATAGGTCTTTGTGGAGGATGCTCCTACATCAAGCACCATAATCGGCTTTATATATTCTTCAACAACGGCACGAATTGTGCTGAAAATTTCAATTTCATAAAAACTCGCAGAAAGTCCTGCGCCAGCAACAATACTTTGTAGCAACGAGAGTTCCTCGTTGTGAACAGCCACAAGAAGCACTTCGACTTTTCTTCCTTTAACCGACTCACTTTCAGTGGGCATAGATGGTGTTACACTCGGCACAATAAACCAATCGAGTTGTACTTCGCTTACTGGTACTGGGATGTATTTCCGCGCCTCGAGTTCGATGATTGTTTTTTGTTCTTTTGGGTCTTCACGGTATGGCAACTCAACAAGAGTGAGCAGGGATCGAGCGAAAGGTATAGAGACGCCACAACTCTTCGTTGTAACTTTCGCCTCGCGCAGAAGATCTTTCAATGTTTCAGCAATCTGTTCAGCGGAAAGGTTCGTTGCTTGCCCGACTTCCCCTCCACCGTATGGACCTAGTGCAAGCTCACCATATGTCTCGAGAACTGCTTTACCGTGCTCTTTACGCAATTGGACGACCTTCAATGATGAAGACCCGATATCAACACCTATTACGCTTTTTTCCTTCTTTGCAAAGATGTCTCCTAGGAACGACATATGAGAGAATAATACCATGATGCGATGGCTTGATTTCCTGTTTCCTCCGCGCGTGGACGAAATTGTATTGCGAAGCGTTTCAACTGATGATTTTCTTACGCTCGTCGCTCCACGACTCGCACCGATCACACGGCCTGGCACGGTCGTCTTACTCCCCTTTCACGATGTGCTCGTGCGTTCGGCGATTCATGAAGCAAAATATCGCGGCTCTGAGCGAGCATTCACCCTTCTCGCGCTCACGCTCACCGAATATCTTCGCGACTGTGATGATGTTGGATTTCGTAAACCCAACATGTACCTAATACCTGTGCCATTGGGAAAAGAGCGCCGCAAAGAACGCGGATTTAATCAGATAGAAGAAGTTGTGCGACGCGCCATTCGCATCCTTGGCGAAGAAGAGAGAATTAAAATAGTAACCGACATTCTCGTTCGCACGCGCGAAACAAGCACACAGGTCTCGCTCGCCCGTCACAAACGAGAAGAAAACATGCGCGGCGCCTTTGTCGCCGCGCGCTCTGCCGATCCTTCGAGTACATATATCATTATTGATGATGTAACCACCACTGGCGCCACACTTCAAGCTACAATTGATGCACTGAAAGAATCTGGCGCTGAACACATTATTCCACTCGCCCTCGCGCATTAAATTTGATATTCTGCGAAACATAGGATGGGTCGCATAGAGGCCTAGTGCGGCGGGTTGCTAACTCGCTATACGAGTAAAATCGTATCGAGGGTTCGAATCCCTCCCCATCCGCCTTCGCTAGCCGAAGCGGTGAGCTACGGCGGACACAGTCCGCAAGTAGGTCGTCGCGAAGGAGAGATAAAACTTATTCATACCGACCATGAAGTATGAGTTGATACAAAAAGGGTGTCCTTGTTGGACACCCTTTTTTTCTAGAAGATGAACTTATATTACATACTACGCCCGCTCTTGTTGAAAACTAGCATGAGTGTTGAGACACCAATCAATAGGTAGACGAGATCCTTAATTGACGGCATAGAACCGAGAACAAGATTCACGACATTCCAGTTATTACCCGTATAGTTGCCTAGTGCAATAAGACCCCAATTGAGGCCACCGACTACGACAAGGACAAACGCGATTTTATGTAGTGCTTTCATGTGAGTGGATAACTAATAAAGCGGGGGTGTTAGTCCGCTTCTCACAGTATGACTCTTTTAAAAGGGTTTTGAATACTGCCTGTGGAAAACGCGGACCGTAAAGTGGATTCTGTAAGTCGCGTTATACTAGACGCATAATGTCGCCGTTATTTATTATTATAACAACAGGGACTGTAGTTGTGGTTCTGTTCCTTATGCGCACACGACAATTTTATATCGTTCGGCATGGGGAAACACTTCTAAATGCCGAACATATTAAACAAGGGGAAGACGGTGGACTTAGTGAGTCAGGAAAGCAACAAGCTGAAGCAGTCGGTGTACGGCTATCACAGCTCGATATACAAAAAATCATTGCGAGCCCGTATGAACGGGCTCGCGAAACAGCGAGTATTATCAACAGTCATTTGCGTGTTCCAATTTCCTATTCACAACTTCTTGTGGAACGGCGTAATCCATCTGAAATAATCGGAAAGAAACGAGATAACCCAGAAGTTGTTAAAATCGTTGACCAGATGGACCTTGCCTATCATGAGGACGAATATCGCTTTTCTGATGAAGAAAATTTTATTGATTTAAAGACGCGTGCTAGGAAATGCTTAAATCTCCTCGCGCGCCAAGGGGCGCGCGAGACCTGCGTCGTGACACATCATGTTTTTCTTAAGATGTTGCTTGCTTATATGCTCTATCGCGAACGGCTTCATGCAGGCGACTACACGAAACTTTCTTTTTTCAATATGTCAGACAACGGAGGCATCAGTGTCTGCGAGTACAATCCGTGGAAAATATTCTCAAATACGCGCGGATGGAAGGTCTTAAGTTTTAACGAGACAATTTAATACATTCCGTCCATTCCCATTCCTCCTCCTGCTCCTCCAGCTGATGAATTTTTTGGTTCTGGAATATCTGCAATTGCCGCCTCAGTTGTAAGAATCATCGCGGCAGCAGAAATAGCATTCTCTAGCGCCATTCGCTGCATTTTTGCTGGATCAACAATTCCGGAAGCGAGCATATCCTCAACGATTTCATCGATGAGAGCGTCATAGCCGGCATTTGTTTTACCTGACTGCACTTTCGACACAATAACTGCCGCATCATCTTTCCCTGCGTTTATCGCTATCTGCGCGAGCGGTGTCTCGAGGGCGTGTACAACAATGTCAAACCCAGTTCTCTCATCTGAATTCATTTTTCCTTCATGCGATGCAAGTTTTTTTGCGACTTTGGCAAGTGCTGTGCCGCCACCCGGAACGATTCCCTCTTCTATAGATGCCTTGGTTGCCTTTACTGCATCGTCAATCTTGTCTTTCAAATATTTCATCTCCGTTTCGGTTGCAGCACCGACTGAAATAACAGCAACTCCTCCTGACATCTTTGCAATGCGTTCTTCCAATTTTTCCTTGTCAAATTTGGAGTCGGTATTTTCCGCCTGTGTTTTCAACTGCATAATTCGTGCAGTGATATCCACCTTCTTTCCCTTCCCACCAATAATAGTTGTCGAGTCCTTTGTCGCTACCACCCGTGCTGCCTTTCCGAGCATTGAGAGCGCCATATTTTCAAATTTCAAACCAACCTCGTCGGAAATAACTTGACCGCCGACCACTGTAGCGATATCAGCAAGCATATCCTTCTTTCGATCACCGTAACCAGGTGCTTTGACTGCAAGCACACTAAAAGTACCGCGAAGCTTATTTACAACAAAAGTCGCAAGTGCATCGCCTTCAATATCATCGGCGATAATGACGAGTTCCTTCTTCCCCGACTGCGCGATTTTTTCGAGTACTGGAAGAATTTCCTGCACATTGCCGATTTTTTTATCAGTAATGAGAATGAGTGCATCCTTCATCTCGGCTTCCATTCGTTCCGGATTTGTAATCATATATGCCGAAACATAGCCCTTGTCCGTCTGAAGACCTTCAACAATTTCATATGAAAGATCCATACCCTGCGACTCTTCAACCGTCACAACGCCAGAGGCACCAACCTTTTCAACTGCTTCGGCAATAATAGAACCGAGAACTTCGGATTCTGCAGAAATAGAGGCAACCTGCTTCACTTCCGCTTTCCCGCTGACCGGCTTCGCCATTTTTTTAAGCTCCGCAAGCGCGGTGGTCTTCGCCTTTTCCATACCACTTCGAATCGCCATTGCGTTCGCTCCTCGCATAACGCGTGAAAGCCCTTCCTCAACCAACGCTTCAAAAAGAACGACAGAAGTAGTGGTGCCGTCGCCGACTGTATCATTTGTTTTATTCGCAACTTCTTTTACGATTTCCGCGCCCATATTTTCAAATTTGTCTTTCAGGGAAATTTCCTTAGCAATAGACACCCCGTCATTGGTTATGCGCGGACCACCATACGACTTTTCAATGACAACATTGCGTCCTTTGGGACCAAGAGTCACTTTCACAGCACGAGCCGCCTGCGCGATGCCCTTCATAATCGCCTTTCGTGCGTCCTCAGAAAAAAGAATTTGTTTTGCCATATTGAATTAGGTTTAAGGGATAAGGTTTAAGCGGTAAGTAAAATGTCAGATTCAGAGATCACATAATACTCAACTTCATTTATCTTGATAGGTTCATCCCAGGGCTTCTTGAAAAAGACCGTATCGCCTGGCTTCACTTCAATCGGAATCCGTTTCCCTTCATCATTTCGACGGCCTGGACCGACGGTAATAACTTCGCCCTTTAAGAGTTTTTCTTTATTAACGGCTTCAGGGATAATAATGCCAGACGCGAGCTTTTTCTCTCCTTCCTTTTCGGAAGGCAGGACTATAACACGATCTCCAAGTGGCTTCAGTGAAAGCTTTTTTGCCATATTGTTCTATATATAAATTGATAATCGCACCTGTGTGAGAGGAGTATAGATAAAACTCCATTTTTTCGCAACGCCTTGACAAAAATGGGGCTATCTGCTATGCTGTTACTAGATGTTGGGATCAAAATAAAAAGAAAATAATCAAGGAGGACATCATGTCTGTCAGTGTAATGTGTTATATCGTTACTGCCCTGTTCGCAGAACAAGCGGTGGAAGGAATCTTGAAAGAAGAGCCGGGATATTTTATGTTCGCTGGCTCGCTTGCACTTGCAGCTCTTGCCGTCATCTTCTATGTGGTCCTGCCATTCGAGCAGAGCGGGCAAGTGCCACAAATGATAACGAGCTTAATAGAAAACGGAATTCTTGCAGTTGAATAATAGTTGTGCGGATACCCCCGCGAGGAAACCCTGTTTCCGAGCGGGGTTTCTCTTTTTTTATACACATACTTGCGCGAACTCCCCTGCTTGTGCTATTCTTTAAAATACAGATGGAGGCATTCGTATCGGTACTGCCGTACGCGGAAATTACCCTCTCAATCCTCCTCATTGTCGGTATCGTGCTTCAACAGCGCGGAGCGACCTTGGGTGGGGCTTTTGGAGGCGACAATTTCGCATCGACTTTTTATAAGCGCAGAGGCGCCGAAAAATTTTTGTTTAATGCAACGGTTGGTATAGCAGTACTACTCGTACTCGCGGCTATATCGAATTTTCTCCTGACGAACTCATGAACGATGAAACGCGGGAACGACTAACGCGTTTACGAAGTATACCGATGTTGGAGCGTTTGAGAGAACGCGTGAATTCTTTTTCACCTGGAGATCGAGTGTTGTTCTATATTCTAGTAATTTTGTTTTGTATCGCTTCGCTTACTGGTTTCTACGCACTTGAACAGTCGATCCTTGAACAGGTACCGGCCTATGGCGGCACTCTTGTTGAGGGTGAAATTGGAAGCCCGCGATTCATAAACCCTCTTCTTGCAATCAGTGATGCTGATCGCGATCTTTCTACACTCACCTATGCCGGACTTATGGGTCTTTCTGGATCTGGAACTCTTATACCTGTACTCGCAAGTGGCTACACAATGTCAGAAGACGGAAAAATTTATTCATTCAACCTTCGTACGGACGCAAAGTTTTCAGACGGCTCTCCTGTTACAGCAAATGATGTTGTATTCACGATAAAAAAAGCGCAGGACTCTGCGCTTAAAAGTCCAGAATATGCAAACTGGGCTGGTATTAATGTTGAAGCAATTGATCAACATACTGTACGATTTTCACTTCCAAAGGCATACGCCCCTTTTCTTGGACTAACAACACTTGGGATTCTTCCTTCTCATATCTGGCAGAACATATCAAACGAAGAATTCTCATTCTCTATTTTTGAGACGAATCCGGTTGGCGCCGGACCATTCAAGGTTTCGAGTATTTCGCGCAATGCGTCCGGACTCATAGAGAGTGTATCGCTCATTGCAAACCAATATTATGTGCTTGGACGCCCGTATCTCGATGGCGTCCGCTTCAATTTTTATTCGCGCACAGAAGATCTTGCGGGTGCAATATCAAATGGCAACATTGAAAGCGTGTATGGTATTCCTTCAAGTGGAACATTAACTGCCCCTTATGCACGCGTCTTCGGTGTGTTTTGGAATTCAAATGAAAATCAAATATTTACTCGCGTAGAAGTGCGAAAGGCACTTTCTCTCGCTCTTGATCGACAATCAATTGTTAACACGGTACTTAGCGGCTATGCTACAGCGATTATGGGACCAGTACCACCTGGCGGACAGGTGAAACAAATTCAAATTCCTCAATCAAAAAATACGACAAAATCGGCAACAGAAATACTTGAGGCAGCTGGATGGAAATATGATGGTTCTGCACGCATTTGGAAGAATACGAGTTTAAAACAAACAATTGATGACATTACTATACGAACTTCAAATGTGCCTGAATTGAAAAATGTTGCAAGTGCCGTAAAAACGGACTGGGAAAAACTCGGTATTCCTGTTAACATAGAATTATACGAACCGGGTGATCTTTCACAAAATGTAATTCGCCCGCGAAAATATGAGGCGTTACTTTATGGTATGGTAATCGGTCGTGATCAGGACTTGTATGCTTTCTGGGATTCTCAGGAACGCAATGATCCAGGTCTTAATATCGCGCTATATGCGAATAAAACCGTTGATGCTTTGTTGGAAAGTACGCGCAGTTCAACTGATTATGGGACACGGACTTCAAATCTTCAGAAAATTGCGAATCTCATTGCAGCTGATTATCCGGCAGCATTTATTTATGCGCCGAATTTTATCTATACGGTGCCGAGTGATTTGAAAGGTATCGAGTTGCCACAGATTATAACGCCGGGTGATCGTTTCGCGACTGTCTCGTCGTGGTATCGAATAACTGATGCGGTTTGGCCATTTTTAGTGAGTAGAAAATAGTGCGTAGGCAGAATGTAATTTTACTTTTATTTAATAATCATTATATTATGAACCCAGCTCCAGCAGCTCCTCCATCCTCAGCTCCAAGAAACGAACGCGAAACACGATTAAATCCATCTCGTCCAAGAGGGCGTTTTGATCACCGTGTTCGTCCAGGAGGCGCGTCTCGTCGAATCCAGCGCATACTTCGTCGCCCATCAGCAAATCCGACACGGCGGATTAAAAACGCCGATTACTTCCCTCCTCCTGCAGGTCCAACTACGGTGCGTATTATTCCTCTTGGCGGTGTTGAAGAGGTTGGCCGCAACATGATCGCCGTTGAAGTCGGAGCAACAGGAGATATTCTCGTTTTTGATGCTGGCTTTCAATTTGTCTCTGAAGATGTATCTCCGGGCGTTGATTATATTCTTCCAAATACTAAATATCTCGAGAAAAACGCCAGCCGAGTGAAAGGCGTCATTATAACCCACGGACATCTAGACCATATCGGTGGCATTCCATTTACGCTACCGCGTTTTGGTACGCCGCCGATTTACACTCAAAATCTCACATCAATAATGATCCAGCGGCGCCAAGAAGAATTTCCAGATATCCCGAAATCCGAGATGAACATTGTTGAAATCGGACAAACAGTCCTTATTGGTTCAACGCGTGTGAAATTTTTTCCTGTCACGCATTCAATTCCGGATTCAATGGGAGTATCTATTGAGACACCGCAAGGTAATGTCGTTATTACTGGTGATTTGAAACTCGAGCACGACGACGGGACTCCATCTGAACGAGAACAGAAAACTTGGGGAGACATTGGGAAAGACAAAAATATCTTTTTCATCGCCGACTCGACAAATGCAGAAAAAGACGGTTTCTCCATTCCAGAAAAACGCGTTATTCAAACGCTTGAAGACATCATCAAAACGGTTTCCGGTCGTCTTATAATCGGCACTTTTGCTTCGCAATTTGAACGAATGATCCGAATAATTGAGATTGCGGAAAAATTGCACAAAAAAGTTGTCACTGAAGGTCGTTCCATTCGAACTAATCTTGAAATCGCAGAGAAAACTGGACTTCTCAAAATCGATAAGAACACTCTCATTCCAGCCCAAGATATTGGAAATTATCCTCCAGATAAAATTGTCATTCTTTCTACTGGAGCGCAGGGAGAAGAATTTGCCGCGCTGATGCGCATTGCGACTAAACAGCATAAATACATCACTTTATCCGAACGAGACACTATCGTACTCTCATCCTCTGTCATTCCAGGAAATGAAATTGCGGTACAAAAATTGAAGGATAATCTCTATCGCCATGGCGTTACGCTAATTCATTACCGTTCCTCTGATGTACATTCTACCGGCCACGGCAACACGGGCGAGTTGGTGTGGATTAACAAACAAGTGGGCGCAAAGTTTTTCATGCCTTCTTATGGTTATCATTCAATGCTTCGTTGCCACGCGAAGGCAGTTGAACAATCTGGATTCCCGAAAGAAAATATCGTCGTTCCTGATAATGGAACTGTCATTGATATTGAGGACGGTGAACGGATGTTGGTACATAAACAGAAAATACCATCCGCACCGATGGTAGTTGATGGATTCAATATCGGTGACATACAAGAAGTCGTTATTCGCGATCGACAATCGCTCGCTAAAGACGGAATGTTTGTCATTAT
>JAZDHA010000071.1:0-3713 GCA_043806295.1 bacterium
CCTCCCTCTTCTGAATCGTTCCCGTATCCGTAAAACTGAAGTTATCTCGCGGGAACAACTCTATTTCGGCCCCACAATAGAGGAGATCAGTGAATCTGTCAATTTGAAAATCATCTGAAAGTAAACTACATACCGGCTATAGCCGGTAGCTTTGATTTCGGCTGCAAGCCGACTAAAGATCATCCTCGGATTCGAAGGGCACAACCACGAAATCCGCCCGCCCCCTAACATCCATTTAAATCAAGTAAATACGAAAACTTATCATAATGCCTATTTTCCTAAATGTTGGCAGGAGTTGGCTTGAATTGGGTACGGTTTGTTCGTGACGGGCACAATTTTGGGCACAGTGCCGGGGAGGGATTGACTCATATTGATATCCTCACTCTTTCTGGAAAAAAGCTGGCCGCAAAGGATGGTAGCGTGAGTTACACCTACAACTGCTTGGTGTCGGCCATTCATCAGAACTGACGATTACGACTCGAAAGAGAGTAACGTCTTGTTAGGCTGCTCGAAAACATATCCAGTATTCGGTCGTTAGTCATCGTTATTGTTTCCTCCTCAATTAAGAAATTCATCAAATTGATAGGCCTCTCCGGCCAAATGAGGGTATTTCTTAAAAATCTCCATCACGGTAACACGATCTCTCTGTAGTTCATCATCTCGATCCAACCTTCTCAAGTTGATCATGCGAGTCTTTAACGCGATAAGCATTTGAACGGTGGGTGTTGGCTTCATTTTCTCTGCATCAATAATTGCTGTAAATTCGCTGATGGCGGTTTCGGTGTTCCCAGCTCTACTGAGTGCTACACCGTACTGGTGACGTATCACCTGATCTTCAGGTGCATACTCAAGTGCCTTGGCGAGTGCGGAGACGCGCTCATTTTTGTGTCGCTGCGCATCCATAATCTGAGCTTTGATAGTATAGCACAAAGCGCCGGTTTTCTTGACCGCCCGTGAGCAAGCAATTTCAATAAATGAAAGTGCATCCCCAATACGATTTCTTGCCAATTCATAACTGGCGCTCATCGCGTATACATAGGAACTCTGTGGCGCGGTATCGCGAGCTTGTTTGAAAAGTATATCAGCATTGCTTACGTTGCCAAGAAATATATCGGATTCTCCTCGTTGGCAAAGTATCGCTGCTCTTTTCTCATTGTCTGTTTCGATTCCGTATTGTTGGAAGCGACTGCGAAACCGGAACATTTCCGATTCCTGTAGTTCGATTTGTTCAGAAAACTTCTGAAAACGCTGACGACATTGGATTTCAAAATCACCCATTTCAGCGAGTTGATTGCGTGCAAAAGCGAGAGTGATTGGCAATGCTACATATGTCACTCGCCCATCAACCGTGCTCGTTACCCGGTTTACGAGCGTCACCTCATCCAACTCACTGAGAGCCTTTTCGACTTTCTCGGGTGCAAATTGCGTCGCGATACATATAGATTGGACTGTCGGTGGATCATCGAAAACTGTAATAATTGCCAAAATAGTCTTGGCGTCGGGAGAAAGTATTTGCCATATATTACGGAAGCTGAATTCGAGAACCGGCGAGTCTTTTGCAGCAACAACCGCGGCTATCGCAGCGATGTTTGGTTTTATCCGATACCGCCCTAAGACCCACTGAATAGCCAAGGGAAGGCCGCCGGTAGCGGCCCAAACTTTCTCCACAGTAGCACGATCAGTCGGGAATGAAATTCCCATTTCATCGGATCGAATTCGGATGAATTCCTGAACCTCATCAATTTGTAGTTCGTTTATGGGAAATGGAAGTTCCCACCCTCCGGTCTTCTGGCGACTCGTCATCAAAATCTTCGCTTTTGTGTCCGGAGGCAATGACTGCACAAAGCTGAGAATTCGGCCGTCTTGAACGGTCTCCATGTTGTCAAGAACCAACAACGTCGGCCACACCGACAGATACTCAACTACAATCCTTTTTTTGTCCTCCAATTCCGGCGGCGGTGGTTCATCAAAGGCCTTAAGAACATGGTCAAGCATGTTGTCTAGAGAATATAGAGTCCGACCATATTTCTCAATGCCCTGTGTGGTCAGTACCGAATCTTTTGCCGTTAATTGAATGATGGCTTCAAAATCGCGTTTGTGAAAGAACTCATACACAGCCCAATTTACGATTGCTGTTTTACCAGACCCACCTGGACCATGAACGTTGATGATCCATATGCGGGGATCCTTTGTAATGGCTTCAAGAAGACTGGAGCGAAGAGTCTTTCGCCCGATGAATTGTTCAAATCCCTTTTCAAGCAATAAGTACGTGCCTTGATGGATTGCGAAGGGGGAACCACGACCGACCTGAGTAAGCGAATCGTTATCAGCCTGATCTTCCAATTGATCGAGAAGATCCTCCAGTTCCTCATGGGTGCTTACGCGAATCGTTGAATCGCCCTTTCGTATATAGATATCCCCTCGTCGAAGACCAAAGCTCGCGGTTGCACAGTAATCTATCGTGGCGAGAGTAGGGATCCTGCGCTTTTGACGCTTGCGACTAGAGCGTACAAAAATGATTGCGAATAATCCGGTTGAATCTGGAACATGGATTTTATGGTGTACAATATCAACATCGAGATCAAGTCCGGTAGCTTTGCGGATTTTGTCTCGTAGCATTTTCGAATCAAATGGCAAGGGATCTTTAAGTCCGACTGGTTTCCAAGACTTATCTTGGACACCAACGACTATGAACCCTCCTCCGACATTCTTAATCCCTAGAACATCGCGAGCAAAGTTGCAGAGCTCCATTTCATGATCTATGTGAATATCTTCCTTGAAATCCAGCCATTCGCACTCGCCTTTGCAACTGAGTAAATATCGTAAACCATCAACACTCATGTCACCATTACGAGCCATGCGCTCCAACACTGAAAGGTTCATATGTTTCCTCGCTTGCCTACAGTATTAGCTGATTGTGGGACAACTTCGGTTTATAAGGCTCGGGGTAAGATTCTACACAACCTCATCATTTGTAATAAAAAAACCCCGTTTTTTTTGAAAACGGGGTTTTGTCAGCCGGTCCATAATTTCCTCCAGCATGGTTATACGGGATGGAACCTATCCAACTGCTCTTAAAAATTTTAGGCATTATTATCATGAATACCTTTTGAAATATACAACAATATATAAAAATAGGGGCCTACGTATTTCAGGAAGTTGTCAGCACAGACAACAACCCCCGCACTCTTTTCGAGACACGGGGTCTATGATCAATGCTACCATACATCACCTCGCAGGGTTAAATGGTGCTTTGAGGGATATGCTTATCAGAATGCGCTGCATGATGCATCTCTTTTTTCAGAAATATCAATATTATTTATCGCAAAGAGGAATTTCTTAATTTTTTCAAGCAGATCAATATCGACAGGCGCGAAGCATCCCAAAAACCGATAAGCTAACCCTGATATCCCCCGGCCTTGCCGACACGGGGTACGTGTGGCGGAGGGCAAAAGTGTGACAGATACCTCTTTTGTGATTTACTCTTCGATATTTTACCGCCACCGGGTCTGGACGCTCGCTCGCTTCGCTCGCTCGCTAATCGGCTCCGCGCTTCGTGGCCCGCTCCGCGCCACCCTTCGGGAGGCGCTCCGCTTGATATGTGCCAACTTGCCCGTTCGCTGTCGCGTGCGCTCCATCTCACTACGCTGTTACGTGATGGCCCGCTCCGCCGTCCTCAGCGCCGATACACGGCGCTTGCGGGCGGCTCCGCT
>JAZDHA010000072.1:0-22501 GCA_043806295.1 bacterium
ACGACAGGGAAGTAGACAGATCATAAATCGTGTGATAGATTGAAGTGAGAATAGTTCAGGCACGAGAGTGTCTTCAAAAAACTTAGGAGGGAAGAGATGAAGAAAAAATATGGAAATGAAGTATTGAAACTTATCAGGGAAAGGCTTCATGGTCTGTATAGGCAGCACATCAAAGGGAAGCGGAAGCTTATGGAAGAATACGGGACCATTGAGAACCGAGATGATTTCAACCACTGGGAAGAGATCGGACATGTCAACAAAGATACCCGGTTGTTATGGGCACTGAGTGAATTGTTCTATAAACAGTTTCTCGATTTTGTTGGTTCTTCACCTCGCGTGATGAAGGAAGTGGAAATTCAAAATCCGCAAAAAGTGTACCGAGAAATGCAGTATATAGCGATCTTTTGTTTGCACACATTATGTTTTGAACTGTTTTGGTTGGTAATTTTGGGTCGCTTCAGTTCACTTCCCAAGAATGAATTCCTCTTCATCAAAAACAACTGGTCTATCTTCAGAGTTGCGGACGAAGATAAGCAAAAAGATTGGACGGAAGAACAGAAACCCCTGCGCGTAGGGGAAGGGATACTCACTCTCATTAAAGTACAAATAGATGTAATCAATTTCGCTGCCTACGCGAGTAGGGCATGTAGGGTAGTAGGAAAATGAGAAGTATTAAAAGGCGCCATACCACGGCGCCTTCATTTTTTTTGACTAACAGCACAAAGTAGAGTAGGGTAGTCGTATATGAAAGCAATTTTGATAAAAGATGTGAAGGGGATTGGGCGCGCAAATGAAACGATTAATGTGACCGATGGTTACGCGCTTAATTTTCTTATTCCGAAAGGTCTTGCGATTTCTGCGACGCCAATAGCGCAACGGGAGGCAGAATTGCGTCGTAAACAGGCAGTGAATCGTGCAGAATTAGATGAAAAACTTCTCGCGCAAAATATTTCCTCTCTCGCAGAAGCACGCGTCGTAATCAAAATGAAAGCAAATGAAAAAGGTCACTTATATGACGCAGTGGGGGAGTCGGAGATTAAAAAAGCTGTGAAAGAGCAAACGCGCGTTGATCTTCCAGAAGATGCAATTAAACTTGAAAAGCCGATAAAGGAACTCGGCATCTTTGATATCCCTGTCTCCGCAACCGGCGCGTTCGGAAAATTTTCTATTACAATTGAAGCGGAGTGAGGTGTTTCCTTACTTCTACACAACATCCACGACTTTTTTTGCAAAAATATGACCTGTGAAGCTCGTTTTTCGACGAGTACGGAAAGCGACGGTGCCAGTGGAGAGTGAAAAGAGTGTGTGATCACGACCAACGCGCACATTCTTTCCGGCCTCGATTTTAGTGCCTCGCTGGCGGACAATTACCATACCCGGGCGGGCAGAAGCACCATCGGCAAGCTTCACACCGAGATATTTCGGGTTTGAAGTGTTTAGATTTTTAGCTGATCCGCCGGCTTTGGTTGATGCCATAGTGTTATAGTTTTACCTGATGACTATAGCAGAGGCACGAGAAAAATGCAAAAGTTTTATTTCAAGATTGCCACGAGATGTATTTATTATTGCTATTCTAATTTTTGCTTCATCTGCAAGTTTCGGTCTCGGTTATTTGGCCGCTCCTGTGCCTGAAGTTGCCTGTGCGTTGAACCAACCTTCTGGGACAGGGAATGCGGCTCCAGCCGAGGCAACATCGGCACTGGGACGCTCGGCACTGGGACGCTTCGTCGCCTCAAAAAATGGCACGAAATACTATTTGCCGGAATGTGCTGGGGCCGATAGGATTTTAGAATCAAATAAAGTATGGTTTGCTTCTGTGCCTGCCGCTGTCGCGGCTGGTTATACTCCAGCAGCAAATTGTAAAGGTCTTTGATCTGATAAAATAAAATTAAAATATGAACGATGATCTAATAGCTGAACGACTTGCAAAGGCAGTTAATGAAGGACAGCGCACTATGCCTGAAGATCGTCCGATGCTTGTCTGCAAACCAAAAAAAATAGAATCGTGGCGGGTGTTTAAAATTATGTCAGAGTTCATAGAGGGCTTCGATGTTATTCGTCGCTATGGTCTCGCAGTTTCTTTTTTTGGAAGTGCGCGAACATCATTTGAAGATGATGTGTATAAAAATGCAGAAGAACTTGCGAAACGGCTTGCTAAACACGGCTTTGCTGTGATTACAGGCGGGAGCTCCGGTGTTATGCAAGCCGCAAATAAGGGTGCGTTTGAAGTAGGAGGCGTTTCAGTCGGACTCAATATTAATTTGCCGGACACGCAGAAGTACAATCCGTATCTCACAGAGCGATTCGGTTTCGATCATTTCTTTGTGCGAAAGGTAATGCTGACATACGCTTCCGAGGTCTATATTTATTTCCCTGGGGGGTTGGGAACACTCAATGAATTTTTTGAAATTGTAACACTCGTGCAAACAAAAAAAATCCGTAAAGTACCCCTCGTCCTCTTCGGAAGGGAATACTGGACGCCACTTCTCTCTTTTATTGAAAAAATACTTTACGAAAAATATTCAGCCATTGATAAAAACGATATGTCGTTATACACACTCGTTGATTCTGTTGATGAAGCATACGATTACATTATCGCGAATGCCTCTTGTTAAAAAATAGGAATGAGGATTCATAGGGAAGGTACTTGTCTGCACGAGGTTTGGTATAAAGATAAGTGTCGCACAATATATCTTTTGCGTCACGCCCTAGCGTCGACTTTTATGATATTAGAGATACGACAGCGGATTGAGGTAGGCGGTTAGAGTGGCGACAGGCATCGGTGCATCGGCGCAGCCGATTGAGGCGCCACGGAATTGGCGAAGTGTCATAATTTTGGTTCCCTCGGTAGCATATACTCCAAAATGCAAATGCGGCCCGGTCGCGTATCCGGTCATTCCAGAAAGTCCGATCGTTTGTCCTGTGCCAACCGACTGCCCTTTTGAAACATCAATGTTTGAAAGGTGCGCATAAAGCGTGCTAATGCCGTTTTTGTGATCAATCATCACCCATTTGCCGAATGAATAGCATCCTCTTATTAGATCGGTATTTCCTGTTGCTGTTACCGTACCGGAGAGAGACGCTTTTATTGCCGTGCCGATAGGTGCAGAAAGATCAATTCCCGGATGTCCCCCACTATTGTAAATTTGCGGGTTCGCTGTTGCGAATGGTGTATTACCGAAATATTGGGTGATGCAGAAAAGATTTTTGAATAGACCTGTCCGCTGTGTGCAATTAAACATATACGCACTACTGAATGGCCATGCAAGTAATCCAGAACCGGACTTTGGAAGAAGTCCCGGATGAACTATGATGTTTAATTGGTTCTTAAGGTCAACTAGTTCTTGTTCAAACGCTTTTTCCGCCGCTTGTTTTTGTGCAATTAATTTTTGATAATTTGATTCCTGATTTTTAGTATCAGAAAGAAGTTTTTGTTGTGCCGCTTTGCTCGCATCCACTGATCGTTTTTGGAGCGTAAGGTCTTTTTGAAGCGACACCAAATCCGCTTTCACTGCAGTTACTTGATCTCGATTTGTCGCTAGTGTTGTTCGTACGGCACGAAGGTCGTTGATATCATTCGCAAGTGCTCGATTAAATTGAATCGACTCATCTGCTTTTTGCCACGCCTCGCCAAATGAATTTGAGGAAATGAGTCCGGTGATAAGCGACTCCTGTTCGCCCTCGGCAATACTTTTAAGTGTTTTTGCGATCGCATTTTGATCCGCGGAGATTAATTCCTCTTTGTCGCCTATTGAAAGAGTGAGTTGTTGAATTTGCAAATTTGCCGAGGCAATTTTATTTTGCGTTACTTGAATTTGCGTCGTGAGTTGTTTTTGAGAAAGAGCGAGTGAGTCAATGGTTGATTGCAGTGTATTCTTCTTCGCGCCAAGAGCGTCAAGTTGTTGTTGGAAAACGGATATATCGGCTTTGAGTGATTCTAGTTGTTGGTTATTGGCGTTAATTTTAGATTGGATTTCAGATAATTCATCTGCATATGTAGTAGCAGGCAGGAAGCAGAAAGCAGAAAGCAGTATGACAAAAATAAAAAAAGAAAAGCCCGTGCGCATCATCATTCAAGTATAGCAATCGCTTTCCCTACGCGCGCGGTTGTTTCTTTTATACCAATAATTGAGATTAGAGTGAATGGATCGGGTGAGCGATCCTGTCCAGATAGAGCATAACGGAGTGGCCAAAGAACGGCTCCCCTGCCGCCTTTCCATTTTGCCTCTTCCGCATTGGCTAAAGGCATTATGGCGTTCTTTACCTCCTCGGCAGAAATACCCTCTTGGAAGGCCTGCCTGCCTGCCGGCAGGGCTTTTATGGGCTCTGAGAGGCATTCTAGGGTAGTTTTGGTCATCCCAGGGAGCTCTTTTGGCTCTTTTATGAGGAGCTGATCTCGGTTGAGTAACGGCTCTTCAAAGAGGCATTTTAGCTCATTTCCAAGCATCTCTCGTGCTTCGCTGAAGCTCTTCGCCCGTTCTTTCAAGAGCGGTACGGCTTTCTGTAGGATTTCGGAATTGTAGGACATCGGAAGTCCTACATCTGATGTAGGACTTCCGATGTCCAAACATGCAAGGAATTTTTCGGATGAGAGCTCACGCATCCAGTGTTGGTTAACCGAAAGCAGTTTCGTCTCATCAAAAATCGCACTTCCCTTCTGCACGCGCGAAAGGTCGAATGATTCTATAAGTTCATCATGTGAGAGATATTCCCTATCATCGCCTGGATTCCAACCGAGGAATGCAACATAGTTTAAAAGCGCTTCTGGCAATATACCCATATCTCGATATTCAGTTAACGCCTTCGCTCCAGTGCGCTTCCCTAGTTTCTTATGATCACTATCCATAATTAGCGGAAGATGTGCATACAATGGTTCAGGGAAACCGAGAGCATTTCGTATGAGCATCTGACGAGCAGTGTTTGAGATATGATCTCCACCTCGGATAATATGAGTTACTCCTTCATCTGCATCATCAACTACAACTGCGAAATGGAAGACGGGTTCATCAAATGATCGTGCGATGATGAAATCGCCGAGGTCGTCCACATTAGTTTTTATCTCGCCATGAATAACATCAGTGAACGAACGATCACCGCCAGGATTTCTAAAACGAATGACCTCTTCTCGATCCCCTTCTTTTTTCGGGGCTTCTTTTGAAATATATGCAAGATCTTCTGCAACGAGTTTTTCAAGTAATTCTCGATGACGCGCTCGATGTTCGCTCTGTCTATAAATTTCATCGGCTGGAAGTTTCAGCCACTCCAGCGTTTCAAAAATATTGTCCTCATATTCTTTTTTTGAACGCGCCGCATCAGTATCTTCTATACGCACGATAAATTTGCCACTAGAATGTTTAGCGAAGAGATAGGAAAATACTGCAGTACGATAATTGCCTGCGTGTAGTAGACCAGTTGGAGAAGGAGCGTAACGAGAAACTACAGTGTTCATGATTCGTGCGATAAAGCGATTGTAAGTACTTCATTAGCGAGAATGCGCGCCGCGTCCGGATCAGTGAAGCCCTCTGACGCTGCGCTCATTCGTTTACCAAGTTCTGAATCGCCGATGATTCGTTGTATTTCAGAAGCCAAGAGATGCGGCGTAAGATTTTCTTCTTCAATCACAATGGCTGCTCCGGTTCGTGCATATGAATAAGCATTGCTTCGTTGGTCATGACTTATTGATTCAGGAATCGGTATAAGAATTGTTGGTTTCTTCCAGAGACCGATCTCGGCAATACTGTTTGCTCCGGCTCGCGAGACGACAATATCTGCGACTCCAGCGGCTCTCTGTAGAGACATTTCGGAAAGATAATCGATTGGGTGATAACGGCTTTGATGCTGATCCTTTGAAAGGACAACTTTTGCAACCGATTCAACATTTTTTAAATTTGCTTGACCTGTTTGATGTATCACATTTGCGAAGGAAACGAGATCTGGTAGTGATGAAATTATTGTCTCATTTATTCGCATCGATCCCTGAGAACCGCCGAGAACAAAAATAGTAGGTATGTCTTTTTCAAGTCCTAGATATTGTTGCGCTCCTTCCGGTTCAATTCGCGTAAGCGCCTTGCGAATTGGAATACCGGTTCGGGCAATTTTGCTTTTAGTTTTTTTAGGGAAATATTCAGCCGCACTCTCAAAAGAAATAGCAATCTTTGTTGCAAATCGTGCAGCCAATAAGTTTGCGCGACCTGGTTTGGCATCTGATTCATGAATGATTAGTGGAATACGCAACAATCGAGCGGCCAATATCGTCGGAACACTGCCATACCCTCCCTTGCTTACAATCACATCGGGATACAAACGGAAAAGCACAAAGACCGCATATACCGTCCCAATGAAAGTTACAAATAAATCGGTAATATTTTGAAGTGAAGCATAGCGACGCATTTTTCCTGAAGGTATGCGTATGTAAGAAATACCATTTTCAAAAAGTGCTTTTTCGTCAAATGGCTCCGGTGCAAGATAGTACAATTTCGGCTCAATAAGTCGTCCTTCACGGACAAGGTCTTTGAGCGCCTCGGCGATGGCGATAATCGGATAAAAATGCCCCCCGCTTCCAGTGCCAGTAAATGCGATAGTCATACATTATATTTAAACATTTAAACATTTAAACATAAAGCCGCTGTCAGGTGCTTCTGCGGTATGCGGCGACATTTAGGATACAGCCGCACATAATAAGCGTAGCCATTAACGCAGTTCCGCCATGAGAAATGAATGGCAATGGCAAACCGGTTAGCGGTATGATGCCAAGCATTGCGCCGATGTTGCTGAATGCCTGCAGGATAATAACAAAAGAAAAGCCAAGAGCAATGAGTCCACCAAATAAATCGCGTGAATTTCCAGCTATCACAATGCCGCGTGCCGAAAGCGCGACAAAAAGAGCAAGTAGCATCGTTGCACCAATGAATCCGGTTTCTTCCGCAAAAACAGCGAATACAGAATCCCCAGCTGGTTCCGGCAAATAATTGAATTTTTCTACACTCTGGCCAAATCCTCTTCCGGAGAGGCCACCAGAACCGATTGCTATCAATGACTGTTGAATTTGATAACCGCTGCCAAGAGAATTTGCGGATGGATTAAGAAATGTCTTGATTCGCTCAAGTGCGTATGGCCGCACAAGAACAATAGTTCCGAATACGAGAACAGCTATTAGCGCAAGAATACCAAAATCGCGCCACGGAGCTCCGGCGACAAAATACATTACTGAACCGGTCATAAGAATAAGAAACATAGTCGATGTGTTTGGCTGTGCAATCAGAAGAATGCTCGGTATGGAAAGAATCGCAATAAATGGGAAAAGTCCTTTTTTTGGATTTGTTAGTTGTCGTGCGCGCGGTGCGAGCCACCAAGCAAGCATTAGTATGAACCCGATCTTCAAAAATTCTGACGGTTGTACAGTTGTAAATCCTAGGTCAATCCAACGCGTCGCTCCTCCAGCATGAAATCCAATACCTGGCACAAAAACAAGTGCAGTAAAAAGAAGTGTTGCAATGAATAGATACAGTGCTGATCTCTTTATCCACGCGAGTGGAATGGATCGTGCGACGAAAAGAGCTAAGAGCCCAATTCCAATTCCAAATCCTGTTTGAAGCAAAATATCTCGCGAGACGGAACTGCTCTCACGAGCAAGAAGACCGAGTGCCGCCGAAGAAAATATAGCCAGGCCGGCAAATACAATTCCTAGAACAAGCATAAAGAACATTCGATCACCCGCAAAAAATTTCATAGAATCTCCGTCTGCACAGGCAGGCACGCCAGAAGAGCAATTGTAAGACCAATAACACCGGCCATAATAGTAATAACCCAATATCGCATTGTAATCTTTGCGGCCGGCCATCCAATTGCTTCAAAATGATGATGAATTGGTGCAATTAGAAATAATTTTTTGTGAAAAACTTTTTTCCAGCAAACTTGCAAAATAGTTGTTACAACCGTTGCAGTTAGCGGAAGAGCTATCAGAGGAAGTACAAAAACACCAACGCCGCCAGCAAGTGCATCAGATGAAAAAGCAATCATCGCAAGCGCAAGTGTGAGAGCCATACTGCCGGTTTCTGACATATAAAATCGCGCTGGCGGTATATTGAACCAAAGAAATGCAAGCGTTGCGCTTGCGATGACTGCAGAACATGCAGCGAGAAATATTTGACCTTCTCCGAAAGCGATGCCGGAGTACACCATAAAAATAATTGCAAACACACCGCCAGCAAGTCCGTCGAGCCCGTCTATGGTGCCTCCTGCGTATATAGCAAGTGTAACGAGCGCAAAGAATGGAATAATAAGCCAACCAAGCGTAAGCGGTTCGGAAAATGGAATACCGACCGTAGCAACACCTAGCTTTACAAAAAACCACCAACCGGCTACAAGTCCAATAATTCCGACTAAAGAGAGACGCCGCACAAGAGAAAGGCCACCCTTCCCTTCTGTTATTTCAAGAAAATCGTCAATAAGCCCCGCAATTGCGCCGACAGCGAGCGCAAAAATAGGCAACCATGTCTCACGACGATTTACAAAGTCCAATGATGACCAAAACGAATCAAATGAACGCGCGAAAATCCAAAAAAGAAATGCAGTCGCTAGTACAGAAGTCCAAATCAAGATGCCGCCCATTCGTGGCGTTGAAACCTCTCGTTCTTTATGGAGTTCATCAAAAATTGGAGTATTGCCGCCTCCAATGCCCTCACCCTTACCAGCTTTTTTCTTCCATGCTTTCGCGCGATACAAAATGCCTGCAAGAATGGGTGCCAAAGCAATTCCAATAATGAAAGAAGTTGCTGAAGGAATAAACACTCGTGCGGCAGTACTAATCATATAGAAGCGATTCCCGCGAAATGAGCTTGTGTAGCGGCGACAAGTGCCGCACCATCAGTAAAACGGGCTTTCTGCGATGAACCGAGTACGACAATTGCGATCGGATGACCAATTCCGATATCAAATACAAGAGCTAAATTGCCACCGGCGAGATCTGTGTAGCCGGTTTTTGATAGAAGTAGTCGAGGAATAGTAGCAACTATTGGGTCAGTATTTTTAACTTTGAATATTGAACCGCTTTTTGAAATTGCCTGTGTAGAGCTCTGTGTTGTCGCTATTGCTATTTCGGGAGATTGTTCAACTAAAGCACCGGCGAGACGAGCAAGATCATTGGCGGATCCGTAGCCGCCAGAAATCGCACTATTTACATCAAGACCGCTCCCGTTGACAGCATAGGTTTGCGAGAGTCCAAGTGATGACGCAGCGTTTGCGAGCATTTCGCGTTGCGAACGATTCTCGCGGGTGGCGGTTGCAATTGCTATAGCAGCAGCACCGTCGTTTAAGGAAGCAGTTAATGTAAGTCGAGAAAGATCAGAAAGTGTGAATATTTCTCCGGTAGAAAAAACATGAGGGGCATCAAGATATGTTGCTTCAGCTGGAATAGTAATCAGAGCATTTGATGAGAATCCTTTTAAAGCGGCATAGACCGTCAAGAGTTTTGTGAGCGAAGCAAGAGGAAGCTGTGCATCAGCATTTTTTGCGTATAGTGTTTCTCCTGTTGCGAGGTCATATACTATTGCCGCTTTCGCTTCAAGAGGAAGTTGAGAGAATGCATCTGGAGTCGTTTGAATTGCAACTTCTATAGGAACTGATGATTCTTTCGGTCCAAGAGGCAAAAATAGAAAAAGCCCAAGAATACATGACGCTAGAATTAATGCAATTCCAATCTCGTGCTCGGAACGAGTACGCTCTGCTAATTTCTGAAGATCGATTATGTCCATATTATTATTTATACAACTTCTTCTTCGATAATTGTATTCGTTCCAGATGCGAGTTCGTTATATCGCGGAAGGTCTTCGGTACGCGATAGACCCAAATGTGCGAGTGCCTCGGTTGTAAGATTATAACGAATTCGTCTCCTGTCGCGTTCATCTTCCCTCCCTTCAATAAGACCGCGCATGAGGAGTGTGCGGAGCGAGGCCGAAGAATTGACGCCGCGAACCCAATCAATTTCGCCGCGCGTTGCTCCTTTACCTCCTCCGTCGGTACCTCCGGTCTGATATGCAATGACAGAGAGCGTCTCCATGCTCGCCTTCCCAAGATCACGCGAAAGTTCGCTCTCGCGGAGTTTTTTCACCACTCCCGCGGTTTCGGGGCTCGTCCGCATCTCAATCTCATCTTTGGTCTCAATGATGGACACTCCGTGTCCATCAAGCTGACCTTTAAGAGCTTTTAAGGCGAGTTCAAATTCAGCGTCTTTGAGGTTGAGAAGCGAAATGATGCGTTTCTTCTCAAGCGGCTCTCCAGAAGCAAACAGTAGAGCTTCAATTGCGGCAGGAGGTGTGAGCATTGTCTCTATCATAGCCCGCTCCAGCCCTCCTGGGCAATGTTTATAAGGAGGACTGTATGGATTTCTGACAACAGCAGAGATATTTTATTCGAGTCTAACCAAGTGCTTAGCCGGAACGCTTTTGATGCCACCAAGTTTTTCAAGGTATGAGATGCGGAATTCATGATTCAAAATTGCCGAACCGTCGTTGTCTGATGCAGATAGTGCGGATGCGAGATCATCCTGAATTTCGGCGACTTGATTTGCAAGTTTTGTTTGCCCGCGTTGCAAATCGCCTAATCGCACATCGGTGCCATCCATTCGTTCATTCATGACGGCCAAAATTTCTCGCACCTCCTTTTGTGTATCTGTAAATCCTTGCGCGACCATCCCCGCAAGTTCTTCAATTTTTGAATTGATACTCTTTCCTTTCTCCATACTTAAGATTATATCATGCCGACTTTACGCCTGTGGATAATTAACCGTAGCGCGGAACGGAGGCGTAGGATGTGTGGCTGATGCGGATATCGCCGTGTAGAGCATATTGTTCGGCTGCGACGGCTCCCTGTTTTACCAATTCAAGAAGTGCAAGAAAAGAAATGATAACTTCCACTCGGCTTGCCCCGAGCGAAGTCGAGGGGTCATTCGTGCCTTTTGCAAATTCCTTAAAAGAGAGTGTCATCGCACTTTGTACGCGTTTTGCTAGACGATCCATCATCTCTTCAATCGTGACGAGTGGCTTGACGCGCGCTTCGGGCAAATTCTCAACTTCTTTTCGTGCGGCAATCACGCGCGCTAGCGTTTCCGCAAGCGCATTTGCAGAAAGATCGCGTGACGGAGCGAATGACGGTTCCGAAATGCGTTCGCCTGCAGGCATCATCTCGTTTTTTCCAAAAATGCGGGCGAGTTCACGAGCCGCGTCGCGTACTTTTTCGTATGCAGCTAGCCGTCGCTTCAGGTCCTCCACATCGGCATTTTCATCTTCTGAAAGTTCCAAATCAGGAATGAGTGATTTTGATTTTATGAGAAGAAGAGTTGCGGCTATTTGAATGAAATTCGCGGTCTCTTCAACTGGAAATTCAGCTTGTCCGCGCACATGTTGAATGAAATCCTCTGTGATAGAAGCAAGAGCGAGGTCATTAACCAAAAGTTTCCGCGCCTCAATGAGGTCGAGCACGGTCTCAAACGGCCCTTGATATGCCTCGGTCTGGATACTGAAATTAATTCTCGGGAGCGTTGTCTGCATTGATGGAAAGATGAAGTTCGTCGAGCTGTTTTTGAGAAAGCGACTTCGGTGCCTTCATGACTGCCGTTTGTCCTCCACGCGTCATCGGAAACGCCTGTACTTCGCGGAGCATCGTCTCGCCGGTGAGATTCATAATGTTTCGTTCAACACCAAGCGCAATGCCTCCGTGTGGTGGAGTGCCGTAACGAAACGCTTTCAACATATGCCCTATTCTTTCTTCCAATTCTTCTTTTGAGAATCCCATGACGCGATAAACGGCTTCAAGAATTTCTGGCTTGTGCGCGCGGATGGAACCGCCACCTGATTCAAATCCATTGCAGACGAGGTCGTATTGAGTGGTGAGAATTTCATCAACGCGTTCGCCTTTCATAAGCCAATCCAAATGTTCCGGAATCGGCATTGAGAATGGATTGTGTGTGAACGACCAATTGCCATCATCGGTTTTTTCAAAAAATGGGAAATTCACAACCCATGCGTAGGCGAGAATACCTTTTTCTTTTTCCTCCTGCGTGCGCAAATCGAATTTATCGACACCATATTTTTCCATCGCGTCTTTGTAGGAAATGCGCGGAAAGGGTTTTTGTTTGATGGTATATCCCATCGCCTCAACAACCGTCGTCATCATGTCTTCCACGGCCTCCATCACATCTTCCATGGTCACGAATGACATTTCTATATCGACCTGAGTATGTTCAAACCCTCTGTCTGCACGAAGATCTTCATCACGAACTGCACGAGCAATTTGGAAATATCGTTCAAAACCGGCTGTCATCAAGAGTTGTTTGTATTGCTGAGGCGATTGAGGAAGAGCATAAAACTTACCGGGATTAAGGCGGGACGGCACGACAAAGTCACGCGAGCCCTCTGGTGTGGATTCGGTAAGAAGCGGCGTTTCAATTTCTGTGAAATCATGCGCAAACATATATTCGCGGCAACGGCGTATGAATTCGCTTCGCACACGCATGTTTTTTTGCATTCGTTTTGAACGCAAATCCAAATAGCGATATTCAGCGCGAACACCTTCGTCGATTCCGTTCGTATCGCCAGAAATATCAAACGGCATCGCATCCGACGGATTTAAAATTTCAATGGTTTTTATTTCAAGCTCAATATCGCCATTTTGTCGATCGGCCTGTGCATTCTTTTCAGGGCGCTTATTGACGATGCCTTCAATACAAACCACATATTCATTTCGCACTTCTTTTGCAGTTTCCATCGCGTCGCTTCCAGGGAGCACAACTCCCTGGACGAGTCCCGAGCGATCGCGGAAATCGAAAAATACCATTTTCCCCTGGT
This sequence comes from bacterium, assembly GCA_043806295.1. GTDB lineage: Bacteria > Patescibacteriota > Minisyncoccia > Phycocordibacterales > Phycocordibacteraceae > C7867-001. Next base: position 12,843 of record JAZDHA010000072.1, read on the forward strand.
CCCTTCGCACATCCACCCAACCGGAAATTGAAACGGTCTCGCCGATATGTTTTCCCAACTCGCCGATAAATGTTCGCGTCATGGCGATGCTCTAGTTATGCCGCTACAGGCGCACGAGAAATAATTTCTATCGGAATGCCATGCGTTACACATCTCGACAGACTATTTTTAGAAAACTGGTTTGAGGCACCAAGCATCTCAATACCTAAAAGGTGTCCTTTTTTGTCCAGATCAACGATAACATCACCGCTCATTTCCACTGTTTTAGCCACCTTGCCTTTACGCAATGTCATATAGGCAGCATCGGCTATTTTGTCGTAGGTAATTTTCATAAATAGTAAGCCGTTATTATAAAATAGTCGTTCTTGCGATCTCGGAATCCATCTCGACAGTATATCACTACTATCTGCTTGGTCCCAATCTTCTTCCAGGCCTTCATCTTCCCTTCGCCCGCGTCTTTTGTCTTATCGGGTTTTAACAACGCTTGTTTAATGTGTTCTACATTTAGTAGGCGCTCAAGAATTCTAATCTGGCAATGTATCGTGAACTTCAGGACCATATTCGCTGAAATTGCTTCTTGTCGATTGCTACATAACACCAATGACTCGGCGGACTTGTTCCATTTTCGCTTCAGAGACGGCGCGCGCTTCGCGCGCGCCGCTCATCAGAACTTCTTCAACAATGCCGGAATCCTTTTGTAGCTCGTCATACTTTTCGCGCATAGGCGCGAGATATCTATCAAGATCTTCAATAAGCATTTCTTTCAGCATTTTATAGTTGCCGACATTACTACCATATATGGTAGTGAGTTCTGCTTCGCTTCGAACGAGTTTATGAATAGCGTATACATTTTCCGGTCGTTCTCCTGACGAATCAGTAACAATACCCATCACCGCTTTGGTGAGTTCATCGCGAGAAGCGAATAACGGAATAACATTACCGTAACTTTTACTCATCTTTTGGCCGTCAGTGCCGGGAACGACAGCGACATCTGGCAGTATATATGGTTCAGGTAATTTAAATATTTCTTCTTTAAATATCCTATTAAACTTCTCCGCCGTGTCGCGCGCGATTTCAATATGCTGTTTCTGATCGGCGCCCACTGGAACAACAGCGGTATCATAAAGCAAAATATCAGCCGCCATCAGCATTGGATAGTTAAATGAACCAACACTGATATCTTTATTCTTCGCTTCAGCATCTTTGAAGGCGTGTGCGCGCATCAGATACGGCATTGTGGTGATAGCATCAAAAATCCAGCAGAGTTCTGTGTGTGCAGGCACATCTGATTGTTTGAAAAATACGACTTCTTTTGGATCAAGGCCGGCGGCGATGTATGCCATCACCACCTCGCGGATTCTCTGGCGCATTTCATCTGCATCCTGCATCGTGTTTAGCGCGTGATAGTCGGCGACGAAAATAAAGGGGCTATACTTCCCTGTTTTCGTGAGTTCAACGAGTTGGCGCATCATTCCAAAATAATTTCCGATATGTAAATCCCCCGTGGGCTTCACCCCCGAGAGCAGGACAGGTTTTGAGGTCATAAAGGAATAATATCACGCCACGAGACAAGGAGACACTTTACTTCATAATGAGTCACCTTGTCTCGTTCGCATAGCGCTCACAGATTTCCTTAATGAGATCAGGACCTTCGAAGACCATTCCAGAGATAAGCTGGATGAGGTTGGCGCCGGCGGCGAACTTCTCCATCGCATCATCGGGCGTCATAACGCCGCCAGAGCCGATGATTGTGAATCGCTTGCCATATTTTGCACGCGTTTTGCGAATAAGATCGCTCGATAGTTCTTTACAAGGCGCACCAGAAAGTCCGCCACGGAATTCTTTTGGCGCGTCTTCTGGATAATCCAAATCTTTATAATTTTTATTGGCATTGCCAATGATTAATCCTTGCACTCCATTTTTATCGGCAATATCGGCAAGTTCTAAAAATTGCTCCCATGAGATATGTATCGGCATTTTCAGATAAACTGGTTTAACGCATGGAATTTCGCGAAGTCGTGGAAGAAGTTGCGCGAGTAGTTTTGGGTCGATAAATGTTTCTCCGGTGTGCGCGTTCGGACAGGAAATGTTAATTGCATAGTAATCTCCCATATTTGCTTCATTCAATTTCTTGAACGACTCAACATAGTCACTGATACCAGCTTCAACATCTACAGATGCACTTTGATCGTTCGTGCGTGCAATTGAGATACCAAGCACGAATCTGGAGCGAGGTGTTTCCTTACGGAGTAAGGTGACACCTCGATCCACGCCGCGCAATTTCTTGATGAGAGCGTCAACGCCATGATTACGAAGACCTTTATAGACCACGATGCTTCGATTACGAACAAGCCGAGTGAAGTGCGGCCGCGGATTTCCTTCGCTCGGTTGTGCAGTTACTGAACCAATTTCTTCGCCACCGAATGAGAGCGACGGCAGTATTCGCGTTAATTGTCCATCCGGATCAAATCCCGCTGAAAGCAAAATTGGTGTGCGGTAAATGATGCCGTCTACGGTTTTGTTGATGTCAATGCCGCGATAATTATAAAAAAGTCCGAAGAGCCATCGCAAAAATGCGAATTTACCGGAGAATTCACCGACTGCAATAAAAAAATTATGCACTGCATCAGGGCTGAATTTGAACAAAACAGGTCTTAGTAGATGATGATAAAAAACGCTCATACTTGTGCGCCGGGGAGGATTTGAACCTCCGTAGGGCTATGCCCGACAGGTTTACAGCCTGTTGCGATTGACCACTCCGCCACCGACGCGTGTTAGGACATCCGATGTCCCAATTTCAAAATACATGTTTGGACATCGGATGTCCACTGTACGATTATTTCAAAACGAGAATAAGAACTCCTTGTTTGCCTTTACGGACGAGAGCATAACCGCCAGACAAGTCACCCGCATAGATTCTCTGGTCAGGATTTTCGATAACTTGATCGGAGAGCGTAATTCCCTTCCCTTCAATTAAACGGCGCGCGTCTGATTTTGAAGAAGCGAGACCACCTTCAACAAGCGCCTCAGCGAGTGAATATCCTTCATCAAGGTGAAACCTTGATATTTCTACCGAAGGTGCTTCGGCGAGAGCGACGGTGCGTGCATCTCGTGTGAGCTCGTTAAATGGTGTTGCACCAAACAATGCGTCGGTCGCGGCGGCAGCGCAGGCCGTCGCCGCGGGTCCGTGTACTATCTCGGTCACAAGCCGAGCGAGTGTTTCTTGCGCCTGTCGCTCGCCAGGTTGTCGGCGATGAAGCTCTATCAATGCATCAATTTCTGCAAGCGGCAAAAAGGTGTAGACCTTCAGATATTTTTCAATACCCGCGTCAGGTAGGTTCATCCAGAATTGATAGAATTGGAATGGCGAAGTTTTTTTCGCATCGAGCCATATCGCATTACCTTCGCTTTTGCCAAACTTCTTGCCGGTTGAGTCTACGATGATTGGCATGGTAAATGCGTACACATCTTTGCCGAGTTTTTTGTGGATGAGATCAACGCCTGAAAGAATATTTGTCCACTGTTCTGTCGCGCCAAATTGTAGATTGCATCCATATTTTTGATACAGAGTAAGATAATCAAACCCTTGCAGGAGCGAGTAACTGAATTCAGCATAGGAGATACTCTCGTCTGGTGTATCAAGGCGCTTCTTGATGAGGTCGCGTTTTATCAAATCGTTGACCGTAAAATATTTACCGACTTCTCGGAGGAACGGAACGAGCTTCACGCTCATAAGCCAATCTGCATTATCAACGAGCTTGAAGGATGTACCGCCGAGAACTTGTTTGAATTGTTTTTTAATCGCATGTGTATTCTCGGCAACAATTTTTTCGGTCAACATTGGGCGTTCACCCTTCTCCTTCGGGTCGCCAATCATACCTGTACCGCCACCAACTAAAAAGATTAGTTTATGCCCAGCATCGGCAAGACGCTTCATTGTGAGTATGGCTGCCAGATTCCCTATTTGTAATGAATCAGCGCTTGGGTCAAACCCGTTGTATACAATCCGCGACTCAGCAAAGATTTGTTCAGGTGCTGTAGATGAATGTTCTATCAACCCACGCGCTTTGAGTTCTTCTACGATATTCATATACAAAAACTATACCACAGAATGTAGGGACATCGGATGTCCTCCGCTGACTTGGACATCCGATGTCCAAATATCTAACGGGCCAAAAACAAGAGCCCGATTGCGGGACCAGAGAACCACCAGAAGAAATATTTATCCGGTGAGAAAAGCGCCGAAATGGCCGGAGTGAATTGATATACAGAGGCGATATTGAATACATGCGACGCAAGTGCGATTAGAAATGCCGCACCAAGGAACGAAAGTATGATAAGCCCAAAATGTCCAATAAATAAGAAGTCCGAAACGATAACGCGGCGCAAAATAATAAAGAATATAAGAACGAGAGCTGTATAAAGACCAATGTGTGCGAGAAATGCCGTCAAAGCAGGCGTTGTTGGTATAAATGAGGTGTATGGGAAGACGATGTAGGGTGCATATGCGGCATAGAGTGCAATTAAAAGTGCAACGAAAGAACCACGACCAACATATTGCGCAAGAAGAAATAGAAGTGCGAACAGAATGATGACGATGAGAAAATCATTCGCCATCGCCCATGCCGAAAATGCTGTATGGGTTGCGAATGTACTCATCTGTGCAACGGTTCCAGTCGCGGTCATATTCTTAGTATATAACATCAGAAGGCCAAATTATGAAAGTCCCCAGTGCATCACTGCAGTGGGGACTTAGAGCTAACATTGACAAATTTTATTTAGCTTTCCGAAGACGAAAAACAAATTGATGAGATTTATGGCATCTCTTTTCGGGATAGAAGCGAGCAGCGAGTAATATTCTTCTACCATCTTCATGCCGGACAATACAAAAGACATTCGGATGGCCACCAGAGTCAAGCATTCGTTCCATGGCTATCCATAAGCTTTCATCTTTCGGCTGGTCATAATACTGACAACGAATATGCGGGCCAGCTTCTGCAGGAAGTAACTCAACGATAAAGCTGTCAAGATGTTTCGCATTCTGTCTGCTCCATTCAGAGAGACGCATCGGATCGAGAAATTCTGTTACAGTTGGCTCCCGTTCATAACCGAAATCTCTCGGCGTGAGTACGATTGTGACAATCTCCTCTTCTTTATCCTGCGTAATGAACCCCTGACCGGGCACCGAATTTTTTATTATATCTTCGGTTTCCCAATTAGTACTATCAACCTTGCAACCAATCCCATAAGTGAGCTTGACCTGTGCGAGAATCTTCTCTTTACTTACACCGCCGATGATAAAAGTTCTCCACTTTGAGAATTTTTTCTCAGTAACGATTGTATCCATAGAATCCTCCTCTAATTATTTTGTACTGAACTTCTGATCGCAGATTACACGATCAAACGCACTTGTCAAACGCTCGCTTCATCGGCGGGATTTTTACTTCAAGAATATTTCCTGATGAAATTTTCTAGTTTTTGTATTGCCTCATCATCACTATATTGGCGCGATGGATGTTTAAAAGCAAATGCAGAAATCTCGCTCAAATATCCTTTTTGACCTTTATCTAAAGCAAGTTTGCACACGCGGATAACATCAATCATCACTCCAGCGCTATTCGGACTATCTTCAACCGAGAGTTTTAAATCAAGTGTAATCGGCATATTCCCAAATCCCTTCCCTTCCATTGTGATATAGCAGACCTTGTTGTCATGCAGCCATTCGACAAAATCACTCGGACCAATGTGAATATTTTCCTTTTCTAAAGGAACTGCCAGTTGTGACTGAACTGCTTCTGTCTTGCTAATCCGTTTATTCAACAATCTGGATTCCTCTACCATGTTCAAGAAGTCCGTGTTTCCTCCAATATTTAACTGATATGTTCTTGTAAGTTTTACTCCTCTTTCTTTAAATAAATTTGCTAGAACTCGATGAATAATTGTTGCACCGACTTGAGATTTAATATCATCTCCAGCACATACGAGACCTTTTTTAGTAAACTTTGATGACCACTGTTCAGTGGAGCACAAGAAAACCGGTATCGCATTGACAAAACTCACTTCTGCATCAATGCAGGCCTGAGCGTAATATTCTGATGCTTTTTGACTTCCGACTGGCAAATAATTTATGAGAATATCTGGCTTGATTTTTTTCAGTATTTTTATCACATCAACTTCTTTTTCTATGCTCTCTACAGGCCGTATATTTTTGTCATAATTGTTGAAATGTTCCGGATATCCGTCTAGAGTCGGTCCTCGTAACACCTTGACTCCACATTTTGGAATATTTCGTTGAAATATTTTTGTGTTGTTCGGTTTTGCAAAAATCGCTTCCGAAACATCTTTACTTACTTTTCTTTCATCAATATCAAAAGCGGCAACAATTCGTATATCCATTGGTTTGTATCCACCGATAGAGTTATGGAGCAATCCCAATGAGACATTATTTTTATCTGTTTTGTCATAAAAATAAATTCCTTGTATTAAACTACTGGCACAATTTCCAACTCCAACAATTGCAACCTTTATTTGTCTTCTTTTCATTCCACCATTTTAGCAAATTTTGCTATCTATAATCCTTCTGTTTTCAATTTTTCAACAACCTCTTTTGCCTTGCCGGAAAGTTTATGCGGAAGTGCAACTTCAAGACGAATAATAAGATCACCGCGACCAGAGCCGTTTGGAATGCCTTTGCCAGCAATACGCAAGAGTTCTTCCGCGCGTTTCATTGGCGGAATTTTTACTTCCAATATTTTTTCTTCTAGTGTTTCAATAGACGCCACAGTACCGAGTAGTGCGTCCGTTAGTTTTACAGGCAGATGCATAATCAAATTCGAGCCCTCGCGACGAAATGTCTGGTGCGGCTTTACATGAATTTTTACATATAGATCGCCAGCGGTGCCGGTTTTTATGGCCTCTCCTTGTTGTTGAAGTCGTATCATTTCTCCATTATCAATTCCAGATGGAATAGTGATGTGGATTTCTTCTTCCTTGCGGCGTGTACCATGGCCCTTACATTCCGTACATTTTTCTTTTGGAATTTTTCCAGCGCCATCGCATACAGTACAGGCGCGTACACTTGTGAATTGCCCGAGAATGGAATTGCGTGTCTCATGTACCCGTCCACTTCCATTACAGGACTTGCATGATTCGAGATCAATACCTGGTTTGGCCCCGGTTCCGTGACAAATTGTGCATTTTGAAACCTTCGCAATTAGTACGGTACGCTTTGTACCGAATACGGCATCTTTAAATGAGATTTCTAAATCAATGGAAATATCGCGGCCCCTCGGCGTCTGAGTTCTGCCGCCTCTACCGGAGAATATGTCACCAAAAATATCCCCGAAATCAAACTCCATGTTGCCAAATCCATGTTGCCCGCCAAAGGCGGGTCCACCTCCGGCGGAAAAGCCGCTGAAGTCGAAGCCACCAAACGGATTTCCTGCTTGCCCTGAGTTTCTCGAAGGGTCGCCACCACCAGCAAAAGACTGCCCATATGTGTCATATTCACGGCGCTTCCGGTCATCGCCCAAGACCGAATATGCCTCTGTGATCTCCTTAAACTTCGACTCGTCGGTGCCTCCCTTGTCGGGGTGATATTTATGCGCGAGCTTACGAAACGCATTTTTAATATCGTCCTTGGTCGCTTTCTTATCAACCCCCAGCACATTGTAATAATCCTTTGCCATGTTTTTGTATTATACGCTTTAGTGATTTTGTATGCAAAACTCAGTATGTATTTGATCCACGGCGTCTAAGCTTGAAGACCAAGATCGTCTTTTCGAGAACGAAAATATCATAAAACAAACGGTAAGAACCAACGCGTCGTCTCCATGTATTTTCTTGCCCACCCATTTTTAGTGCATCGCCACCAAACGGATCAAACTCAATCTGATTGATTGCTATCCTTAACCGTTCCGCATCCTGATGCGGAATGCGTAGGAGTTTCTTGTGAACGGCACCATCAACGACGATTCGCCAAATCACGTTCTAATTGAGCAAGCGAAATGCTCTTGCCAGCATGAAAGTTTCGGCGGGCTCTTTCAAGCGCCTTTAAATCATTCTTTGTTGGCTTGAACTCGCGGACGGGCGGACGCGCACGAAGCTCCTCGTATTCCGCTCGCGGTATAACGATAAACCCTCTTGGGATAGTAAGCGTATTCATGCGTGTATTATAGCACATCTTATTTTTTGTATGCAAAATAACAATGGCGCGAGGTTTCATCCACGCGCCATTTGCTTCTGCGACATGCGCTATGCGCACTTCTCTACGGCGCTGTTCTATACAACGCAAGCATCCGCAGGTAGGTTTGTACGACACATCCTCCGAAGACGCTCCTTCCTTAATCGTGCGTATGGGACGTTTACAATAAGTACATTTTTTCTTCCAGACAGTTTTCTTCCAAACACGCTTTCCAGAATGACCGATTAAATCAGACACGGGAACTATTGAGAGCGTTACGAACAAGTAAAACGGGTCTGCTTCAAAAAATTCTTTTGAACATCTGAAGAATTCGTATTCGAGCATCTTCCCCTCATTTTGGCTTTTCTCGATGAGAGCGCGCATTTCCCTATCGGTGTCGAACAGTCCTCTTAATGTCCTGTTCGCCTTCTCATATTCAGGCCGATACCAGAAAGAATCACTTATCACCCTACGGGCATCGAAGGTCTGTCCGATTATTCGAACTAACAACATGACAATCTCTTTACTTCCCTTAGCCTGAGGTTGATACTTTTTTAAGTTGAAGAACTGAGAGTAAGCTATTTTTATAAAAAAAACAACCACAGCGCAAGTAGCAAGGGTTACCCTTGCTACTGTTTTGTATGCAAAATGGAAAAACGAGGCGGCACCGAAGTGTTTCGCCCCGTTTTTAATCACATGCTTCGTACTGCCTCCTCATACATATCTCGATCGATATATCCTTTTGTGACAGATTTCACCCAGCTCTGATACTGCTCTCGCAGAAATATTCCTTCCCGTGAGAGAGTTTTTTTACCGCCGATACTTTGATTCAAAGTCGGCAGATTAAACTCCTTTACGATTCGGGAAAGGAAACCTACCTTTACCACAAAACATGAGTTATATGCTGTAGCAATTATCTTTTCGGTAAAACGGCCCACATTCTCTGCTTCTTCTGAGGTAAGAAGACCAAGATGCTTCAGCGCTACTGTGACGCTGTATTCTCTTCCCTCCCACTGCCAGCAACCGCTTAGGCCGTTTACGACCATTCGCCAAGCGTATGGCGCAATGCGATTGGGAGTGAAAAGATGGGCCACTACAGCGAATTGTTTATTGAAGTCGATTGGATAACCATGTTCCCACTCGGCGTGAATGAGCGCCATCGCGGCGGTTGTCGCTTCAGAATTTTGCAAGATATCCCCATTTTCTATTGCCTTTGTTACAACTTTATTGGCGTAGTCCGACCAATGTAGTATGTTCATAGAACACCTCCTTAATGAATTTGTGTACTTTTCTGTTGTTACTTTTACGCTTTGCACTAAAATTTGTCAATCGCTAAGGTTTTTCTTTAAATTCTGCGTCGGTGGGGCCTGCTGATTCTGGCGGAGGATTATTACCATCGCCTTCTTGGCCCCCCGTAGCTTTAGCGGAGGAGGTCATCATCGCTTCACCAATTTTAGAGAGCGTCGTGGAGAGTGAT
>JAZDHA010000073.1:0-2090 GCA_043806295.1 bacterium
GAGGAGGTGAATGGTATTATGCAAAAAATCACCACTGTACTTTCTGCAAAAGGTTGCGAAGTCAGGTAGTTTTAGGGGGAAAACTTAGCCAAAATATGCTATACTAGAAGTAACCGAAAATCGGCTATTTTTATGGCTAAAAACACCAAATACGACGCTTCATCCATTACCGTTCTTGAAGGGCTTGAGCCGGTGCGCAAGCGCCCAGGCATGTACATTGGTACTACTGGTCCAGATGGTCTACATCATCTGGTCTGGGAAATATTTGACAATGCGCGGGACGAAGCAATGGTTGGTAGATGCAATGATATTGAAGTAGCTCTATTGCCAGATAATTATGTGCGAGTCGCTGATAACGGAAACGGCATCCCAGTCGGTATTCATCCAAAGACAAAGGTCTCAGCGATTGAGACAATAATGACCACTCTGCATGCCGGCGGCAAATTTGATCATGACACTTATAAGATCTCCGGAGGTCTTCACGGGGTCGGTGCGTCGGTTGTAAATGCGCTTTCCGAGCATGCGAAGGTTGTAGTGCATCAAGACGGCGGTATTCATATGCAAGAATATAAAATTGGCAAACCGATCGCCAAGGTAAAAAAAATCGGTTCAACGAAAGAACACGGCACTATCATTTTCTTCAAGCCGGACGCTTTTATCTTTAAAGAAGGTATTGAATGGAGTTGGGAAAAGATTGTCACACATCTGCGCCAACAGGCGTATTTGGTTAAGGGTGTGCGTATTTCAGTAATTGATGCACGTCGAAACGAAGCAAAGATCCTGAGCGAAGTCGAAGGATTGTTTCTACATGACCAAAATCTCGGTCTACCTTCGATGACTTTTTATTTTGAAGGAGGACTAAGGTCCCTTGTTGCATTTTATAACAAACACCAAACACCGGTGCATAAAAATATATTTTATATTGATCGGGAACAGGACTCCGTCGGTGTTGAAGTTGCACTTCAGTATGTTGATGATATCACTCCACGCATTACCGCTTTTGCGAACAACACTTACAACAGTGAAGGAGGCACACACATCACTGGTTTCAAAACGGCACTAACACGCTCTCTGAATACCTATGGAAGGAATGCAAACATTTTAAAAGAAAAAGATGAAAACTTTACCGGAGATGATGTTCTTGAAGGAATCACTGCCGTTGTTTCGGTAAAACTTTCTGAAATTCAATTTGAGGGGCAGACCAAGGCAAAGCTTGGTTCTGTTGAGGCGCAAGGAGCTGTCGCAACGGTTTTCGGTGAGGCGATGGGTGCATTTCTTGAAGAAAATCCGGATGATGCACGAGCGATTATAAATAAAGTTCTTTTAGCTCTAAAATCGCGCAAAGCAGCGAAAGCAGCTAAGGATTCCGTATTGCGCAAGGGCGCATTGGAAGGCATGACATTGCCTGGGAAACTCGCTGATTGCCAGACCAAAAGTGCAGAGGAAGGCGAGCTCTTTATTGTGGAAGGCGACTCGGCCGGCGGTTCATCCAAACAAGGCAGAGACCGTCGCACACAAGCGATACTGCCGTTGCGTGGAAAAATTCTTAATGTTGAACGAGCCCGTATTGATCGTATATTGGCCTCAGTTGAAATCCGCGCGTTAATCATTGCAATGGGTACCGCCATCGGTGATGTATTTGATATTTCAAAACTGCGATATCACAAGATAATCATTGCAACAGATGCCGATGTTGACGGCGCACATATCCGCACGCTTCTCCTTACTCTTTTATATCGCCACTTTCGTCCGATTATTGACGGCGGATTTGTATATATCGCCCAACCGCCGCTCTACAAAATTACCAAAGGAAAAGCGATTGCATATGCGTATTCCGATAAAGAAAAAGAAGAAGTGTTGAAAGAATTCAACGGCGAAGCGAACATTCAACGCTACAAAGGTCTTGGCGAAATGAACCCTAGCGAACTTTGGGAGACAACCATGAATCCAATTCAACGAGTTTTGAAGCGTGTGAATATTGAAGACGCAGAGGCGGCCGACCGCATTTTTGATATCCTTATGGGTACCGATGTCGCCGCTCGCAAGTCATTTATCCAATCCAACGCTAAATTAGCGACAGTGGATTTGTA
>JAZDHA010000074.1:0-12021 GCA_043806295.1 bacterium
GTTGAAGTATGAGTCGCCCACAGCGCGGAGTGTGCCATTAATATCCAACCGATACGCGGAGGCGAGCGTGTTGATGCCGATGTTGCCTGTATTGCTGTCAATATGCAGCAATGGTGTAGAAGTACCGATAGTCAAGATGCCATTACCGAAAGGTGTCGTGGTGCCGATCGCGAGTGGACCGGCGAAAGTGCTAGTTGCAGTTGTTGAAGTCGCGACGAAATACGGTGCACTCGCGCTTGTATCTGAAGAAAGTGCTCCACTTGCGGAGAGATTTGTAAATGTCCCACTTGCTGCAGAAACCGAAACGCCGTTCGTCATAGACCCGCCGCGGAAATCACCATTGCGAACGATTAGATTAGAGAGATCTTGAATCATATTCACTTGTTGAATGGTCGTGACATTGGTCGCCGCTTGACGGCTGACCGGCTGAATCATCCCAGAAACCGTTGCAAGAACATTCGAACGAAGCGATGAAAGTGATTGGTTCACGAATTCCTCGGAAACGCCTTGCACGACAGTTGTGTATGAAGGATATGAGTTTGTAGTTTGTGATTGGTAGTTGGTAATTCGCGGAGTAGTCGTTGCAACGACAACACGCGAATTCGATCTTCCAGTTATTGGACTTGGTACAACGATAGTTGGAGGAGGACCGATGAGAGACGCAAGTGTGTGAGTTGCAATTTCAAAGAGTCCGTTCAAAGTTGTGTATGTAGTAAGTGCTATTTGTTCGCTTGCAGAAAATGCCGGCGCGATAGCGGCGAGAGCACCGGTAACATTCGGCAGGCGAGCCAGCGACTCTAGAGCAAGCGCACTCTTGCCGAGAGCACCAAGATATGCATTTTCTATTGCAATAGGAATCTTTTGGAAGTCAGACCTCCCGGGTATCTGAGGAGGTCTGACCTCCTCAAGAAATGCGACGCCTTCGTACGCGATGCGACCGGTGCTTTTGGTGAATGCGAGATAGCGGTCAGAGATACCGCCCGTGGCCGCAACGAAGCGAACAGCACCGGCATATTCAGCATCAAAAATTGTTTGTGCAAGTGCAGGCGCGAGTAGTGCAGGCGCTTCTGTCGTGTGTATGAAAAGCGCAGAGGCCAGTGAAGGGACGCGGGTTGTAGCGCTAGCAAGTGCATTTCCTGTTCCGATAATAAACGCGAGTACCGCTCGACCTCCGGCCGGCACTGCTTCGGAGAGACCGTATACGGCCGCTACATCGGTACGAATTGCCAAATGCGTTCCTTCAATGATTAAATTTCCAAAAGCGAGATTCATTTGTGATATCACTTTCAAACTTACTGAAGGAGCGGTCACGAACGAGTCACGAGCAGACGATGCAAGTGCGAGAGATTTAATTCCAGATTGTTCAATTAGCGAACGATAAGCGGTAAATGCCGAGACGATGGTTGAATATGCACTAGAGCCGATTTCAACATACGCATCAGAGGAGGTCTTTACAATTCGTGATGGGGAAGTTAAAAATACATACGAATCTACCACAAACGATTCAAAGTTTTCTCGCGTGATTGTATGTGTAATTCTTTTTGGCGCCTCTTCGGAAATAATTACGATGCGAGATGAAAAATTATGATTATCGGAAATTTTCATACGCAACGACGAAAAATCAAGTTGCGCTAGAAGTGTTGGTGCAATTTTTTCTGACGCTCGATTGTCGCGCGCAATCATTCGTTCTGGATATGTCGACAAATTTTCTGAAACAGAATTAATTTTTGACGCAATGTTTGACGGAATATTTCCAAATGTTTCTTTAAACCCAGACGATGTTTCGCTGGCAATCGCTGTCACTCTATCAACAATTCGTGGCAATACCGCGGCACGCGCCATAAAAGCTCCAGTCGTGATAACAACTAACGCAACAGAAAAAGCGAGTGCTTGCGAATGTATTATTTTTTCCGCAAGACCGGCGTATGGTATTGTAATTTGTTTTGACAATGTCTTCGTAACATTGTGTTTAAGAGAATGGTGCGCGTGATACTCTGTCTCTCTCGCGCGCGCGAGCTCGCGCGCGTAATCAATCTTGCGATCCCCCTGTTTGACCAAAAAGTTCGTGAGTGAATCCTTATCGATAAACCAACTATGTCCGATTCTTTTACCATCAATTTTTCCAGAGCGAGCAAGTCGTGCTAAATAATCCGAAGAGTACCCGGAACGATCTCCAGCATCTTTTGTTGTTATTAAATTTTTTTCAAAGATTTGATCCATGTCGGATAACCGAATTAGTTAAATAATAACTTACTATTTCGGCATCTCCTACGGAAATTTAAGAAAAATGTGTGGATAAGATTTCTGCGGTTTTGTGCAGTACAAAAAGAAGAACCCCGATATTTTAGATTTGCACAGGACTGAACGCGCTATATTCAAAGATTCCTATGAAAAATACCATGAAAACATGGGTTAAAATGCAAAAATACCTATTACTAGCGCTGTGTAGCACAAAGTTTCTAAAATTTTATTAAATAGATCTGTGAAAATTCACTTTTATTCTTTAAGGGAAACTTTTTATGCCTCGATTCGTTTATTTAAAAGGGTTTTCAAATCAATAGATTATAAATAATATGATGTATTTATTAGACATTCCGTGTATACGAAATATAAAGTTATTCTTTCACTTCGATTCTGATTTATTTAATATGTCGCACAATGTTTAAAATATTTTGCGACATTTATAATGAAAAAATGGCCCTTATATACATTTTATATTATATTATATATTGAATACATTTAAATTATATAACCCGACCATTATATGAATCGCTCTAAAGGCCTATTTTGGTCTTGTACACGCTTTTGAGATAAAAACACCGTTTATAGTACCTACAGAACCGATGTTTGTTCATCTAAATATTGCCTGATACTAATTATTGAGCTGATCAATAATAATTTAAAAGAGTTTATACAATAGCTCGTTCACACGAGACGAGAAATAGCGTACTTACATTATTTATTATAGAGTGCTACACCAGCAATAAACCTTGCTTGGCCATTCGAGATTATATATTCATCAAAGTATCCAGTACCAATTGCTGCTACAGCGGCAATAACTACGGCTAGTAAAACTCCTCCCATTTGAATCGTTTTCACCATTGTTCTCCTGCCCTTTTGCTCCTTATAATCGTACATTAGTTCTTCTCGTTGTTCATTTAGATGATTAGGCAGAAGTTCAGCTGGTATCGTCCGAGATACCGTGTGAATGGGTATATCCACAGCTACATCTTCTTGTTCTTCTACTTCAACATCAGTTTCAACTGTCGTTTGATTCTCCGGCTCAATGTCATTCTTTTCTGTTTGGTCAAACCGATCAAACCATTCTCGCCAAGAGTCCTGTATATTTTGTGATGCCTCATCAAGTTCTTTTTTCTGGGTATCTATTGGTTCAGATGATTCCACTCGCAGGCGATTTACAGAAGGCAAAATTTCCTTTGAAGATGCCTCATAGCGTGGCGCTTCCAATTCTACCTTTTTTTCTGGCTCAATTTCTGGACTGCCGAAGGTGCCGATGTCCTCGGAGGTGCCAAAACGATGATCCTGAATAGCCGCCTCAAGAACATACCAGCTACGCCCGACAAGTCGTGCTGGTACACGACCTTCGCGACAAAGTTGACCAACATAATCCTTAGCGTATCCGGTAATTTTTGCGGCTCGTTTTGACGATATGTATTTTTTTTCCTCTATTAGAATCTCATCCATACTGACAGTATAAACATATCTCGGCTTGTGCGAAAGGGCTGTGCACAACTCTCAACCAATTCTTTCAATAATGATTTTTCTCAATTCTAAAGGATTCCCTGCTCCTCTGCTTTCTTGCATTGCTTTCCCTATAAGAAACTGCAGAGCCGTTTGTTTGCCACTACGGTACTCCAAGACCGCTTTCTCTTCACGAGCAAGTACTGAATCTACTGCAGAAGCAAGTTTTTCAGAATCGTGAATTTGGATTATGCCTAGCTCGTTCGCAATGATTTCGGGATCACCTCCTTTTTCAACTAAGACGATTAAAGTATCTTTTGCACCACGAGAAGATAATACTTTCGTACCAACCATACGAACAAGTTTTGCAAGTGATGCTGGAGATAGTGTTTCGTATTCTGTCCCTCCATTTTTAGCGTACCAACCTGTTAAATCTGAAATAATATAATTTGCGGCAAGCTGAATAAAATTTGGATCCGCATTTTCTTTTTTAAGTTGTTCAACGACTGCATCAAAAAAATCTGAACGAATCGTTGATGATGTAAGGAATTCTATATCCGCATCTTTAAGATTGTATGAGTTCGCATATCGTGTACGGCGTTCCCATGGAAGTTCAGGCAGGGATGCTCGTATTGTCTCTTGCGAAAACTCTGGGATTTCAGAAAGAAAAATATTTGGAAGATCCGGCTCTGGAAAGTATCGATAGTCGGCACTTCCCTCTTTAGATCGTTGATGAAATGATATTTGTTTTGACTCATCCCATCCGCGTGTCTCTTGTATAACCTCCTTACCATCTTCAAGAAGAGAAATCTGACGATTTATTTCAAATTCTATGGCGCGTTCAACTGAACGAAAAGAATTTAAGTTTTTCACTTCCACTTTTGTTCCCAGAGGCCTTAAAAGGTCAGACCTTAAATCCGAATCCTCAAGGTCTGACCTTATTGGCCTCACAGAAATGTTCGCCTCAATGCGCATTTCTCCCTTTTCAAGATTTGCTTCACTTGCACCGATTGTACGGAGAAGGAGCTGCAACTCCCGCGCAAAATATACTGCTGTTTTTGCATCATGAATTACTGGCTCTGTAACAAGTTCCATAAGTGGAATGCCTGCGCGATTGAAATCTACATAACTTCCCCCATCGGTCCATTCACTATGTTCAGGATCTCCAGCTACGCTTCCGACATGAATTGAACGAGCAGTATCTTCTTCGAGATGTATGCGCGTCAGTATTACACCGGCGAGAGATCCACCGGTAACAAATGGAAAAGCATATTGACTAATCTGATAACCCTTCGGTATGTCGGGATAAAAATAACTTTTCCGATCAAATTCACTTCTGTCGGCAAACTTTCCACCTACGGCGATACCTATACGAAGAATGTGTCTAACTGCCTCGCGATTTATAATTGGCAGAGTTCCAGGATGTGCTGTACAGATTGGACAGACATTGATATTCGGCCTTATTTCATCTGGATCATTCGCAGAATTACAAAACATCTTGGTTCGTGTCTTGAGTTCTGCATGAATCTCAAGACCGATAGTAGGACGATACTGCATAGTATGTAGTATGTAGTATGTAGTATGTAGAAGCAACCAGGACTGCCTACTGCTTTCTGCTTACTTCAGTACTTTGGTAAGTTTATCAGTGAACGCTTTGAGTGACTTCTGGTCTAGCACTGATACCGCAAGTACTTCCCTACCGGTCTCGCGGGTAAGGAGTTGCATTTTTGTTTCGCATTCCTGAGGTGATACAAGGTCTATTTTGGACAGGATGATGATTTCGCGCTTTTTAAGGAGTCCGTGTCCAAATAACTCTATTTCTTTTCGTACTTCGTTGTATGCCGCGAGTGGATTATCTTGGTTAGCCGAGACGAGATGTAGCAATAATCCTGTGCGTTCAACATGCTTCAAAAATTTTATGCCAAGCCCTTTACCAGATGAGGCACCTTCTATAAGGCCTGGAATGTCGGCAATGATGTAATCGTAGAAACTACCCAAATTCGGTTCGAGAGTTGTAAAAGGGTATGCACCGACCTTAGATTTAGCATTAGTTAAAGCATTGAGCAAAGAGGACTTACCGGCATTTGGAAGGCCTATAAATCCAGCGTCTGCAATGATCTTTAGGGTAAGTTCAACATCCCCACCCTTTCCTTCTCTACCTTTGGTTTGTTGAAATGGATTTTGATTTGTAGAACTCTTAAATCGTGCATTACCTTTTCCACCGAAGCCACCGCGAAATAGAATGATGCGTTCATCTTCTTTAGTAACTTCATATTCATCTCCAGTCGTAATAACACGAGCAAGTGTACCAATAGGGACTCTCAAGATAACATCTTTTCCATTAGCACCATGTTTTAAATCACTTTTTCCTTCTCCTCCATTTTCTGCATTAAATTTTTTCTCGTAACGATAGTGCGCAAGTGCCTCATAATCGCGTACTCCCGCAAGTACGACATTGCCCCCTTTACCGCCATCACCTCCAGAAGGCCCGCCATGCGCTTTTTCTTTTGTGTGAGCCCAACGAACTACTCCATCTCCGCCCTTGCCCGAAGATGCATAAATTGTTACTTCATCTATAAATGCCATAACCACACCTTATCACAGGTGGAAATCCGAAGCACGAAGCACGAAATCCGAAACAAATTAAAAATAAGAAAACGCGGCTGTCTTGTGAGACTAGCCGCGTTCCTATTGTGCGCCTCCGATCTGCCGGGGATACTACAATACTGGAGCATAATAATTAAGCACCATCCATGTGATGGACACCAGGTGTCTATCAATCAATTTACGACTGATTAATCAAATTCCTCCGATGTAAGTTGGTCCAGCCGATACAGCATCGTGTCTCGTGCGAAATCCTTAAAAGACTCCGGCTTCTCAAACAATTCACCGAGCAGATCTTTCGTGATGATGGATGATGGTCGAGCATCTGCGTACTCTCCTAAACTATTGAGAGGATCTTTGGACATTTGTTTGTACGCATCGTCAAAATTTTCAATTGCTTTTTGTAGTCCGCCAGGATAAAGTTCGAAAGGATTTTTAACCATTATGTATACTGCGAGATTGCGAAAGTCGTTATCATTTTCAATCAGACGAGATTTAAACGCGCCCTGAAACAAACTCCCACTTTCTTCATATTTCTCGTTGATAAATTTTGAATACGCCATGCTCACGCGATGCATAAACTTGCTTATACCGCCATCGACAATCTCCTTAATCATGAGGTGTAGATGGTTCGGCATAATGCTGAAGGCAAGAATTGAAACAATTGGTTGTCGCTCTTCCCACGCGTTAGGCCACTCAAAGTGTGCCGGATCGCCTGATACTTCAATTTCTCGTTTCCAATTATCCGGCATTCGATCGGCATGATTAAAATAGTAAAGATTGAGGAGCATCCTACGCAAATCTTTCTTCTGTCGATAGATAGGAAGTTTCTTAACACCTCGAGTATACACATGTGCATACGAGTCAACGCCGAATGGTTCGCGAATCATCACTCATTATGATAATCTGACCGACACCAGGTGTCTATCAAATTCGTGTTGATAGCGTTTTGAATTTTGTGCTTCGCGCTTTAAGATTTGGCGATTTCCCAGCCGTCGGCGAGGAATGCTTCGGCTTTTTTAAACTTTATCTCTTTCGTCTCATCCCCTTTTCTAAGCGTGACAATATCATTGCGACCGTGTCCGGGAACATTTCTGATTGGGGTTGCAGTGCTTTCTTCTTCCTTCCCTACAGCTATAAGAGCGGCTCGTTTCTTTTCTTCCTCGAGCGTCCGCTGACTGGAGGATCGTGCATCATCTGCATTTTGTATGCGTGACAATGCGTCAATAATCGCCATCTTGATATTCTCTTCGAGTTGGCGAAAACGGATAAGTCCTTCGCGCCGATATTCTATCAAAGGATCTCGTTGTCCATAGGCGCGAAGTGATACTGAACGGCGCAAATAGTCCATTGTTTCAAGGTGCTCCAGCCAAAAGACATCAGTAACTTGCAATAGAAGTCGTCGCAAGTATTCTACAAACACTCCATCAAGTTCCTTTTCCTTCGTACTTAATGCGTCTTGCGCAATTACATTATTTTCAAGCAGTACACGAAATAATTCTTTTATTTCTGAATCGCTTCCAAGAAGCGCTGAACGACGGCGCGCATATAGAGCTAGTCGTTGCGTATTCATCACATCGTCGTAGGCAAGTACTTGTTTTCGCGAATCAAAGTTAAATCCTTCAATTCGTCCTTGCGCTGTCTCCAGAGATCTGGTAATCATTGCGCTCTCAATTGGTTCATCTTCTGGAATTCCGAATCGACCCATAACTTTTTTTAATGTATCTGAAGCAAAAACACGCATAAGTTTATCTTCCAGAGAAACGAAAAAACGCGTTTCTCCAGGATCGCCCTGACGACCTGAACGACCGCGGAGTTGATTGTCAATGCGACGCGCATCGTGTCGTTCCGTACCAATTACCATAAGACCGCCTTTGGCGAGAACAGCTGAGCGTTCTTCTTGTGTAGCGAGCGCGCCGCCAAGTTTGATATCAACTCCGCGACCGGCGAGATTAGTCGCGACCGTTACTCTCCCTTCCTTACCTGCCTCGGCGATAATTTCTCCTTCGCGCTCATGATTCTTTGCATTCAACATTTCGTGCGGCACTCCTGCATCTGTGAGACAAGCGCTAACAATTTCATTATCTTCAATAGAAACAGTACCGACAAGTACTGGCTGTCCTTTCGAATGTCGTTCTGCAACAGCACGCGCTACCGCTCGATACTTTCCAACTGCTGTTTGAAATATAAGGTCATCATAATCTTTTCGTTCCATCGGTTTATTAGTTGGCACAACTACAACTTCAAGCCCATAAACCGTATAAAATTCTTCTTCGGACGAGAGAGCAGTACCTGTCATTCCAGAAAGCCGTTTATACATACGGAAAAGATTCTGGAATGTCACGCTCGCATAGGTGCGCGTTTCTTCGTTTATTGGAACGCCTTCCTTTGCTTCGATCGCTTGATGCAGGCCTTCCGACCAACGACGGCCTGGCTGCATTCTTCCTGTAAATTCGTCAACGATGATAATTTCTCCATTTTTTACGACATATTCTTTGTCTTTATGAAAAAGCGCCTGCGCCCGCACTGCTGTTTCCAGATGGTGTGCATATTTAATCCCGCCCTCGGTATAGAGATTCTCTAAACCGAGTGCAACTTCGGCTTTGTGCATACCCTCTTCGGTAATCTGAATCGCCTTTTGCTTCTCATCTACGATGTAATCGTCAACTTCTTTCATACTGCGAGCAATTTCCGCAAATCTTTCATAAAACATTTGTGAATCGCCGGAAGGCCCAGAGATGATAAGCGGAGTGCGCGCTTCGTCTATAAGAATCGAGTCGACCTCGTCGACAATCGCATAATTGAACTCTCGTTGAACGATCTGTGATGCATCATACGCGGTGTTGTCGCGTAAATAATCAAAACCAAGTTCGTTGTTTGTGACATATGTAATGTCTGCCGCATACGCTTCTTTCTTTGTCACTGGACGCAGATAATCGTATATGACCCTGAATGAACCGACTGTATCGCGTTCGCTGTCCAATTCTTTCGAATCTTCTTTTTCGATATGAGAGAGATCGTAACGATACGAGCCAGTACTCGTCACCACTCCGACGGTAAGTCCGTAGTAGTTATACACTTGCCCCATCCATACACCATCGCGTCGTGCGAGATAATCATTTACGGTAACAATTTGCACTCCTTTACCGGAGAGTGAATGAAATGAGGCGGGAAGAGTTGCGACGAGAGTTTTCCCTTCTCCTGTACGCATTTCTGCAATTTTTCCGCGAAGTAAAGCGAGACCGCCTGCTAATTGCACATCAAAATGTGGTTGGTGGAGAGTCCGGCGAGCCGCCTCGCGCACTAATGCAAAAACAATCGGTATTATATCTTCAGATACTGCGCCTTCTTTCAGCGCACGATCGTGTATTTCATTAAATCGAGTACGAAGAATGTCATCAGATAACTTTATATATTCTTCAGAATATGAATTGGTTTTCGATATAATAGGCGCTGCCTCCTTCAAAAATGAGGATGATTGATTTTTTGAGAAAAAACGCGATAAATTAAACATTATGATGCACTATACCATTTAATTATAACTTGGTCTAAAAGAGAAAATCCCCCGCCAACATCTACGAAGTTGTGGTGGGGGATTTTTCTTTACTAAACTACTGGCGGGCTTTCTTCGTCTTCTTCGCTGCCTTTTTCTTTTTTGCCATGGTGGTTGCGAATTAAAAATAATTGTTGATAGGTTCGACCCTGTTATTCATTATCGCGTGTAAAAAACTTTTGTGTAACTAAAAAATAAAATGTGTGGATAACTCTTATAAAAATATTTAAAAAGTTTTTCTATAAAAAATTATTTTTGTTCACCAAATGTTTCTACTTCTCTCTCAATCATGACTCCAGTCATATCGAAAACTCGTTCCGCAATTTCATTCGCAAACGCATCAACTTCAGAAGCAGTCGCTCCATTGCTCGCAACAATAATTAAAGGGTGTTCTTTATATAGTCGCACGCGACCTTTTGAAAAACCTTTTAGAGATAGCGCGTGATCCAGAAGCCATGCGAGCGATATTTTTCTGCCGGAGGCAGATCCGCCTTCGGCGGATACCGGAAATACAGGAAGACCAGAAAAACGCTCCATGAGCGAGTATGCGAGCTCGCGAGAAATGACTGGATTCTTGAAGAATGACCCAGCGGTTCCATCCACTGTATTAGTGAGGCCTGCCTGCCGGTAGGCAGGAAATTTTTTTGCGCGGATAGCGCGGATAGCTTGCGAGATTTCAGCTGGTGTGTTGAGTGATGTTCCTTCTGCTTGTGCACGAACGAGGTCAGGGTAATTCAAATTAGGCACTCCTTGTTTTGAAAGACGCAATGCAACACGCATAACTATAATCTCTCTATGTGTTTTGAAAAAACTTGTGCGATATGCGAATGTAATTTCATTTTTATTTACTCTCTCACATACTCCGGTAGAACTATTAATACAATCGGCGTATGCGAATACATCAGAAAGTTCAGCACCATAAGCGCCGATATTTTGCACCGGTGCTCCACCTATTGTGCCAGGAATACCGGCAAGATTTTCAACGCCAAAAAGATTTTGTTCGCTTGCGGCATCAACAACTTTTTCCCAAGGTGTTCCTGCTCCCGCAATAAGAAGCATTTCATCATTATTATTTTCAAATGCAATATCGTCTAATGATATTTTGAGTACAATACCCTCCACACCGGCATCCGGTACTAGCAGATTGCTACCGGCACCTAGCGGATAGAGCCGGAGATCGTTTCCGCGCGCATATGCAATAGCATTTTGTATCTCTTCTTCAGTATGCACCTCTATGAAAAAACGCGCTGGTCCGCCGATGTGAAATGTAGTGAACTGTGCGAGCAGAACATTAGAAGTCAGACCTCTTGGAATTCTCTTGAGGTCTGACTTCTTCATTGCCCAGCCGCCTTTTCTTGTATCTGTTTGATAGCACTGGCACCGGATGAAGCCGCTTCAGGATAGAGTGCAACTGCTTTGTTGATTGTTTTAATGGCATTCGCGGAATCACCAGATATATAATATGCCGACGCAAGCGAGAACCAACTCTCAATGCTGGCACCTGGCTTTTCTGCACGCGATTTCCAAATCGCGATAAGGCGCGGCCAATTCTTTGTGTGGTAATAAGCAATAGCAAGAATATCGCTATCAACAATTGTTGTACCGTAAGTATCCGTCAGTATCTTATCGGCAGATGATATATCTCCAACAAGAATATTTCCTACGGCGGCATAAGTAGCTAGAATTGGGAATTGCGAACCGAGTTCATACGCTTTATTGAAAGATGCTTGTGCCTCCTTGTTATTACCAAGCTCCCATTCAGCAGCGCCTGCCTCTATCCAGAAACCTTCTTTGTTAGGCGATAGAAGAATGGCCGCTTGGATTTGTTTGAGTGCGTCGGCATTATTTCCAACCACACGATATGCATATGCAAGTTGCAGCCGCTCGCGCGCATCAAGCGGATAAGAGTTGACCTGTTTCTCCATTTCGGTTATGGCGAGTGTTGCAATTCGTTGTTTTTCGTCATTCGCTACTTGCGGACTTTGAACAACTGACGCGGAAAATGAAACAATCTGTTCGCGAACTTCTTGCGCGGCAAAGGACGGATGTGCGGCGAGATCCTCAAATGCAGAAATATTTGTCCCGACTCCGGCAGAGGACGGTGTCATTGCTTTAATAAGGTTTGTCGCCGTTTGCATTCCTCGAATATTCACAGACCAAAT
>JAZDHA010000075.1:0-4577 GCA_043806295.1 bacterium
TCATTTCGAATTCATCAATAATATAAAAGGTGGCGTTGTTCCGCAGGAATACATTCCAGCAGTTGAAAAGGGCGTGCGCGAAGCAATGGCACGCGGTTTTCTAGCCGGTTTCCCAATGGTGGATATCTCGGTGGATCTCTACGATGGTTCATATCACGATGTGGACTCTTCAGAAATCGCCTTCAAGATCGCGGCATCAATGGCATTTCAAGAAGCAGCAAGCAAGGCGAAGGCGGTTATTCTTGAGCCGATTATGCGCGTTGAAGTTATCGTACCTGAACAGTTTATGGGCGATATCACCGGCAATCTCTCCGGCAAGCGCGGACAGATAGAAAGCACTGAAGAGCGTGGTATGCTCAAAGTGATTCATGCCAAAGTACCGCTCTCAGAAATGTTCGGCTACACCACGACGCTTCGCTCCATGACCGAAGGCCGTGGCTCCATGACGATGGAATTTGACCACTACGACACGGTACCGCAAAACATCGCAACCGGCATCATCGCTTCTCGAAAATAAGTTTTCATTACAACACACGAAAAACCACGAGGCGTCGCCTCGTGGGCTTTTTAATTTGTAAGGAATGTGTTAATTGGTGTGTTTTTCAATATCGATAAGATAATAGATATCACCCTCAATTTTGAAGTAAAAACGAACATGGTCAGTCACACGCGCCTGCCAAACGCCATGCGTCTTATCATATTTCTTTGCACGGAGCGATGGATGTCGAATGTCAGACAAGAGAAAGAACATCTGCTTCGCGAATGCAATACGAATTTCTCTCGTGAACTTTTTGTATGACCTTTTGAAGTGGGCGCTGCGAACCTCTCTCATGTACTAGGATTCTAGATCTGCTATGAGCTCTTCAACAGTGTTGAAAGGACCAGATACACGGCCAGCGACAATATCTCGCAGACCTACCTGCACTCCGCGCGGGAGTCTTTTGAAAGATGCACTTGTCACATCAATTTGATTGGTCAAAGGAACACGAGGCAGAAAACTCCTAATCTGCCGTATTTCGGTTTCAAGTCGTGCCACACGCTTTTCAAGAATTGCAGTAGTCATATACTTTATATCATACCACGGTTATTCCAACATGGTAAAGGCGAAAGTACCGCTCTCTGAAATGTTTGGCTACACAACCATTCTTCGCTCCATGACCGAAGGCCGTGGCTCCATGACGGAGGAAATTAATGAAAAAATTATTTCTTTTTATCGGCTCGTTGGAAGGATGGGTAATCACGGGCTTGAACATTTTTATCCCCGCAGCATCTTGCATTTATTAAATATCTTGCGTATAGTGTTTATAACGCATTGTGGCGTCGCTCTTTGGCTTGTCTGCTTTCATAGTAACGAGCCGGAGTGTGTTTGTTTCCGACTCAGTCGGATTTATTCGTGATTTAACAGATAATTAACCGATTTACTATGGCAGAATTTAATCGTTCGAAGCCGCATATGAATGTAGGCACCATCGGTCATGTGGACCATGGCAAGACAACACTCACAGCAAGCATCCTTCATATCCTCTCGATGATGAAGGATCAGGGTTATAGTGCTCGTGTTGAAGGTGTTGATAAAATTGACAGCGCACCGGAAGAGAAGGCGCGTGGTATTACTATCGCGCTTCATCATTCGGAGTACGAAACCCCGAATCGTCACTATGCTCACATTGATGCACCGGGACACGCTGACTACATTAAGAACATGATCACTGGCGCCGCACAGATGGACGGCGCAGTTCTAGTGGTCGCCGCAACTGATGGCGTGATGCCTCAGACACGTGAGCACATCTTGCTTGCGAAGCAAGTAGGTCTTAAGAAGCTTATTGTCTTCCTCAATAAGGTGGACATGGTGCAGGAAGCCGATCTCATTGATCTCGTTGAAGAGGAAGTCCGTGAGCTTCTTACGAAGCAGGGATATGATGGTGTAAATACGCCGATTATTCGTGGTTCGGGACTCAAGGCACTTGATGCAAAGGATGTAAGTGATGAATGGGCAGTAAAAGTGAAAGAACTTGTTGATACGATGGACACCTACTTCGATCTCCCAAAGCGCGAGACCGATAAGCCGTTCCTTATGCCGATTGAAGACATCTTTTCAATCGAAGGCCGTGGCACGGTAGTAACTGGTCGTATTGAACGCGGTGTTGTAAAAGTTGGTGAGGAAGTTGAAATTGTCGGTATTAAAGCAACTGCAAAGACAACAGTTACTGGTATTGAAATGTTCAACAAACAGTTGCAAGAGGGTACAGCAGGCGACAACGCAGGTATTCTCCTACGCGGTACCAAAAAAGAAGATGTGCACCGTGGACAGGTTCTTGCGAAACCAGCTTCAGTTACGCCACACACTGACTTTGATGCTGAGATCTACATTCTTGGGAAAGATGAAGGAGGTCGTCACACGCCATTTTTCTCTGGCTACAAACCGCAGTTCTATATTCGCACCACTGATGTAACAGGTGAAGTTACTCTTCCGGAAGGAAAAGAAATGGTTATGCCTGGTGATACAGTTACATTCAAAGTAAAGCTTGTTGCGCCAGTTGCTCTTGAACAAGAACAGCACTTTGCTATTCGCGAAGGCGGCAAAACAGTAGGTGCAGGCGTTGTAACAAAAATAACAGCGTGATAGGCACTAGGATCTAGGCACTAGCCACTGCAAGAATCCTCCGGCTAAAGCCTAGCGCCTAACTTCCTAGCGCCTAGCACAACATGCCTAAAGCGACAGCCACAAAGAAAAAAACGAAACCAAAAACGCCCGCAAAAAAAAATACGGCGCCATCCTCCATCGCTAAAGTTATGGCGGATAAAAAAGTGCTACGGGTGAAAGTAGCAACTAAAAAAATAGTTGCACCACCTGTTTCGGCAGAACATAAACTCCGTATTCGCGTATGTGCTTACGAGCATAAGATTCTCGATCTATCGGTGAAGCAGATTATGGATACAGCGGCACGCTTTGATGCAATAGTCGTTGGTCCTGTTCCGCTTCCGACAGAGATTAAAAGGTGGACGGTGAATCGTTCAACATTCATTTACAAAGACGCTAGAGAACAATTCGAAATGCGCATCCACAAGCGCCTTATAGATATTCTAAATCCCTCGCCGAAGGTTATTGAGGCCCTCACGAACCTCAATCTCCCCTCGGGAGTCACGATTGATGTAAAGATGGTCTAAAGTGTCAAACACCGAGTGTTGGACAGTGTTGGACAAAAACACGCAACCGCCCGAGAGGGCGGTTTTGTGTTTTTACTCTAGTACTGTAAGATGCGTGGCATCTGGTCATGCATTGACTAGGCATCGCTCGCAAATTCTGCTCGAATTTGCACATAGAATCGCTGGCGATTCTATATCCATGTGGGAGCGGGAATTCCTGAAAGGAGGAAAAAATGAGCGGGAAAAAAGAAAGGAAGATACAAAAAGGAAGTAGGTCTGATGCACAACAGCAGGAAATATATTGGCGCGAAATCGGCCGGCAGTTCGCCAACCTGGGAGGGTTCTCCACTGAAGATGCTGACAGTGGATTCACTCATATCTGGGCATGTTTCAAGATGTACGAGGCGGAAAGGAAAACAAAAAGAATGCGTGCAACCACACTCGCTCGCATCATCGAGGCAGCTGGTAAAAGGATCTCCCTGAAACAAGTGTGTGTATCGTCTAACGGTGAATTAGAAAACCGACGGACAATTAATGGTTCAGCATTTACTGGTCGCGATTGCCTTGGATGGCTGGCAGATACGGCGATTGCTTGTGCCGTATACGATTACTTGAAGTCAAGAAGGAATCAAGAGCAAAGTTAGGACACCCGGTGTCCTAACTTCACAAAACCGGTCGCAAGACCGGTTTCCACTTTTTATCTTCCATCTTTTAGCTACTCCGGGCGGTTGTGTGTTTTTTTTGAATGATACAATGAACACATGCCACAAGAAATAAAAAAATCATACAATCCGTTCAAAATGTGGGGGAGTTGGGTTGGAGCAACAACTCCGTGGTTGTATTTGTTGTTAGCGTCTATATTAGACGCGGTAAGATTTAATCAACCGTTCAGGTATTATTATCCAGATTCAGATATGGCAGGAATAGGTTGGCTTATCTTATTCTTCTTGACCACCATAAGTTTTCTAATAGGTTGGGGAATTCATTCACTGTTCAGAAAATTCTCAAAATAGGTTTTCTTGCATCTTTTGGTCCTCACGAACCTCAATCTCCCGTCCGGCGTCACGATTGATGTGAAAATGGTTTAAATTGTTCAACACCTGGTGTTGCACAGAAAACACGCAACCGCCCGAGAGGGCGGTTTTGTGTTTATGGTATACTCCATCACATGCTTACGAATGCTGATATTGCTAAAATTGTTGCAGTAGTAGCAACTAAAGAAGATGTTAAACGCATCGAGAGGCGCATTAGTTCGCTTGAAGAAAACTTAAATAGATTTGTCACCGCAAGCGAAAAGTTCACCGGTGCCTTTGAGGATCTTCGTCTTGAATACGCGGCCGTTTCAACTCAGCTTTCCCGCCATGAAGATTGGATCAAACAGATCGCTCGCAAGTCCGGAGTAAAGCTCGAGTTCTAATAATCATTAAATT
>JAZDHA010000076.1:0-4793 GCA_043806295.1 bacterium
GTCCGTCAAAATCTCAACCCCGACTATACTCCACTTTACCCCGTTCCGCGTGAGTGGTGCTTCCCACGAAATCCGCCTTCGGAGGATTGGCTCGCCTCCCTTCGGTCGGCTCGCACTCGGACGCGCCGCAATTCCTCCCCCACTTCTATATTGAATTATAAGTCCATATTGAGTAGAAAAGCAATAGTTGATAGTGTATAAATATGAGTATGCTTCAAATATCCAAAAAACTGGGGGTAAACATCAAGAAAATAAGGACTAAAAAGAGAATGTCGCAGGGCGACATTTGCCGAAAATTAGATATGGACAGGAGTTATATGAGTGCAATTGAAAGTGGCAAAAAGAATATAACCATCGCTGTATTGGAAAAGTTAGCCAATGCGCTTGGAGCATCGCCTGCCGATCTTTTGAAATAACTATGGCAACTTACTATCGAAATAGATACAGAGGCCGGAGAGGATATAGAAAAACATCAACGGCAAGAAAGACGGAGAATAAAACTCCGGTCGTTCATACCGACCCGACTTCTTCGCGTTGGCAAAAGCTTCTTAAATATTATGGCTCATGTATCTCTGTCGAAAATGCCGGAGAAATTACTCTCTATTCCTCGAAAGAAGGAACGGAATTTTTGCAGGTGCCAATGATGGAGAAAGAGTGGATTACGTCTGGCAAAGAAAAATTGGAATTTGAGGGACAGAACGAAAAAATTCAAGCGTTCATCAGTGGCCCACGATGGAGCCGGAGTCCTCTCTCATATTTTTACGGCTTCCCATGCCACATCAAACATATCGAGCAATCAAAGCGTGGCTGGTCGGGTCAGATCATCCAGCCAATTTTGATTTTTGGTATTGATCTTGTTCAAGCGGAAACTGGCTATGCTTTCGTGTTGCAATCCGATAAGCCGAGAATCAACTCTGCTTTTCTCACCGATAAAAGTTTATTGACGAGCATTGAGGAAAGAAAACAGATAGCCGAGGCAGTTTTGGAATCGTGGGACGATGAGAAAAGCAGAGGACAAAATCTCAAAACGATTCTTGGTGTTTTCGCTGAACTATTGCCGCAAGAGGTGCCCTTTTCCAAAGACATTTTGGGCGGCAAAACAGCTGAATTGAAAGCCGAGGGTGGCGTTCTTCCGCTTGGCGTAATTTTCCGAAGTGCCGACTCGAAATATACCGGAGGATTAGAACAGGAATTAAGCGAATTACGCGACACAGCCGCTCCAAATGATGTTTGGCGCGTCATTCTTGATCGAAATGCAGAAGTCAAAGAGGACAACGGCGAAGGGCTTCTAGAAATAACCGGACTGAACGATGAGCAACGAGGTGCGATCAAAAGTGCTTTTAATAATACGGTTAGCGTAATTACCGGACCGCCCGGAACCGGCAAGTCGCAAATCGTTCTCAATATTATTGCCAACGCGCTACTCCATAACGAGAGCGTTCTATTTGGTAGCAAAAATCATAAGGCGGTTGATGTTGTCATAGAACGATTATTGCGACTTCAATCCGAGCCAGTAATTCTCAAGTATGGACAGAAAGAGCGCGAGATTGAATTTGCGGAAGCACTTTTGTCCGCGATTGAACGCGCCTCAAGTTATAACAATCAGGCATTAGAGCGAGAAATCGGAGAATATAAAAAAGAACTTGATTTGGTGCGGGCAGAGGAAAAAGATGCGCAACAATCGCTTTTCCGTATTCTTGATCGTAGAAACCGAATAAGTCGCCTTGATGCCACGCTTGAATCAACCAAAGCAGAATTACCCTCATCAATTTCCCGCAATCTAAATTCGTATGAAAGGGTTGATGGCGGTTCTGAATTTCAAGCTACGCTCAATTCGTTAGGACGCTTGATGAGAGAAATTGACGAGGGACCAAGTTTCATTTCGCGTATTCTTTCATTGTTTGGCTCAACGTTAGAAAAGCGAGTGTTGGAAATGGCAAAGTCTTTACTCGCTCTTATGCCCGTTCAAGGGGTTACACTATCGCTCAATTTCGTGGATAACTGTAGGGAGCTTTTGACCATCGCCCGCTCGGTTAAGAAATGGATTGATAGTCAGTCGGAACTTCTTGGTATTGTGAGAGAAAATGAAAATGAGGCACGAGTAGAGATTTTGCGAGAGCGAATCACTAAAAGCAAGGAACGCGCAATAGATATTAGTATCAGATATGTTGATGTGCTGATGAAACGCCGTCTAAAGTCGCTTGGCCCCAAAGAACGCCGCGATATAGCTGATTATGTAAGCATCGTTAGGCGATTAGAAGGTGATGTAACTGGTGGCGAACTTGCAGAAGAATTGAGAAACGAGAGAAAAAGAATGTTTAAAAGTGTTGTCAGGGCATTTCCAGCAATGGCTGTTACTAACTTGTCTGTGCGTCACGCACTTCCATTAAGTGCTGGGGTTGTTGATATTGTAGTTATTGATGAAGCGTCGCAGTGTGATATTGCTTCTGCAATTCCGCTTTTATATCGTGCAAAACGAGCGGTTATTATCGGCGACCCTAACCAACTTACTCATATTTCTCTTTTGCATCGTGCAGACGATCAACAATTACAACATCAAATGGGTTTAACCTCAACCGACGACCAACGCTTTCTCTACAGTATTAATTCGCTTTTTGAACTTGCGCGAAGTGTCATTGGTACTGGAGCAAAATTTGTTCACTTACTCGAACACTACCGAAGCCGAGCCGAGATTATTGGTTTTTCCAATAAGAAATTTTATGGTGGCAAGTTGAGTGTCTGGACAGATTATCGGAGATTGCACGGCGCGGGCCACCCCGACGCTCTCACGTGGCACAATGTTATCGGTGAGGTTGTTCGGCCATCTGCCGGAAGCGCATACAATCTGGACGAGGCAAAAGCCGTTGTTGTGTTGGTTGAGGAAATTATCGGACGAATATCGGCGCACGGAGATGATTATTCCGTATCGCTTGGTGTTGTCACACCGTTCCGAGAGCAAGCAAACAAAATTAGGGATTTGGTAGAACAAAAAATAGACGCGGCGCAATTGCGGAAGCTGGATTTTACAGTTGATACCGCGCATAAATATCAGGGCGACGAGCGCGACATAATGATTTTTTCTCCTGTTATTTCGCGTAAAATTCAGCAGCGCTCACTTGGTTTCTTGAGCAACACCGTCAATTTGTTCAATGTCGCGATTACCCGTGCAAGGACAGAGTTGCATATTGTCGGTGACAGAGTTGCTTGTGCTCAATCCGGCATCTCGCACCTTTCGGAGTTTGTACAATATGTTGAGGACTTAGAGCCGGAGAATAAGAACAAGAGTGGTGGAAAATTTGAGTCGCCGTGGGAGGAAGTTTTATACGATGCTCTCGCGCGGGAGGGAATCAAAACCACCTCACAATACCCGCTTTACCAATACCGCCTAGATCTCGCTATTCTTGATTCGGAGATTCCAATTGATATTGAAATTGATGGTGAGATGTGGCATCGCGACATTGACGGAGGACGCTTACTTTCGGATTTGAAACGAGATCAGCATCTCATCATACACGGTTGGCAAGTTAAGCGATTTTGGGTATATCAGCTCCAAAATGATCTTTCAAAGTGCGTTAAAGAAGTGAGGGAGTTGCTAAAATGAGTCCTGATTACGAAGTGTCTGTCGAACAAGAGATCGCTGATGTAAAGATGGGTCGCCCCCATGTTATTGTGCTTGGAGCCGGAGCAAGTGTAGCTACTTGCCCAAAAGGCGATAAAAACGGGAAGGCATTACCCTTGATGTCTAACTTTGCTGATGTCGTTGGATTAAAACGGATAATTCAAGGATGGGGTGCTAATCCAGAACAGAATTTTGAAGAAATATTTAGCGATTTATATGAGAGAAAAGAAAGCGAAAAGATCGCCCAAATTGAAAAAGTTGTTGAGGAGTATTTTGACCAACTAGAATTGCCAGATAAACCGACAGTATACGATCATCTTGTCTTGTCTTTAAGAGAAAAGGATTTGATAGCAACATTCAATTGGGACCCTCTTTTAATGCATGCATATTTAAGAAACGGAAAAGCAGGTTTGAGACTGCCTCGATTGGTATTCCTTCACGGAAACGTCCGGGTTGGATACTGTGAAAAACACAGAGTTTCAGGACTTGCTAATCAGCGTTGTAAGGAGTGCGGACAGATATATAAACGCGTGCCCTTACTTTATCCAATTAAGAAAAAAGATTATGCGGAAGACTTTTTTATCGCTAGTGAGTGGAAACAACTTAAATGGGGTTTTGAAAATGCATTTATGATAACCATTTTTGGCTATAGCGGACCAAAAACTGATCAAGAAGCAATCGGTGCAATGAAGGAAGCGTGGGGAGATAAAAATCAACGCTCTATGGAACAAACTACATTTATCACAACGCAGAGTGATGATGAAGTGTCAGAAAACTGGGAACCGTTTATTCATACTCATCACTACGAAGTAGATGCTGATTTTTATAACTCTTGGATTGCTAATCATCCACGTCGAACAGGAGAAGCGTATTTAAATCAGTATCTTGAGGCAAAATTTATAGACAACAATCCTATTCCACGCGGCTTAGACTTTCCAGAGCTATGGGGGTGGTATGAGCGATTTAAAGACGCTGAAAAGAAGTTATAATAAGATTGAACCTCCCCGAGGACGCGCCGAAAGGAGAGGGTTGGGGGGGAGGAATTGCGGCGCGTCCGAGTGCGAGCCGACCGAAGGGAGGCGAGCCAATCCTCCGAAGGCGGATTTCGTGGGAAGCACCACTCACGCGGAACGGGGTAAAGTGGAGTATAGTCGGGGTTGAGATTTTGACGGAC
>JAZDHA010000077.1:0-8091 GCA_043806295.1 bacterium
GTGCAGGAGCTCGCGACCGATTGTGTTACCACCGTGGACCGGTATCGAGGTCATTCGTTTTGTCATCGGATGCATATAATATTGATGGCTTCCGTGTGATTTTTCGTATCGAAACCCAGCCCGTATTAACTTACGTATAACTACACGTGCGGACAGTATTGGTATGATACTCATGCAAAAGACGGTGTGCGTTTCGCATTTGCGGTGAAACGAACATTTCCTTCTTTTACAGCCTCCACTATAATTCTGGTTTCAATCATTCCTTCGATACACTCTGCGACCATCTCCTTTGCGTGCGTCAAGTTTTTTCCCCACGAGACAACTCCCTGTACAGCTGGAGCAGTAGCAACATATCCGCCCATATCATGTTCCGGTTCAAACACACAACGGAATGTACCATATTTTGTTTTTATATCGGCTGTTTTCTTTGCGGTCTTGTACATATGTTTAGTATATCATAAATGCGAGTTTAGTGACGGCAATCCGTAAACAGCCATGCATGAGCCAAGCTCATTTTTAGTATATCAAAAGATGAAAGTACTGTTCGTATAAAAGAAATCGGGGTTATCCATGCTGTGGATAACCCCACTACAATTTGTCAACGTGCGAATTCAACCACGCGATTCTCGCGGATGATATTCACCTTAATTTCGCCCGGATATCTTAACTCTGCCTGGATTCGTGCCGCAATATCGCGCGCGAGTTTATGCATCGCAAGGTCTGAAATCTTCCCGGGGTTTACAAAGATACGAATCTCACGACCTGCCGAGATTGCGTAGACCTTCTCAACTCCTTCAAAGGTGCTGGCTAGGCGCTCAAGGTCGCCGAGGCGTTCCAAATAGCGATCCACCGTGTCACGGCGTGCACCTGGACGGCTTCCTGAAATGGCATCGGCCACCTGCACGATGACCGCTTCCGGTATTTCATACGGGTATTCGTCATGGTGCGATTGCATCGCCTGAACAACGCGCGCATCAACGCCGAATTTTTCAAGAATCCTGCGTCCAATCTCCACATGCGTGCCTTGGACCTCGTGATCAACCGTCTTACCTATATCGTGTAAAAGAGCGGCGGTACGAGCAATAATTGGGTCTGCACCGATTTCTTCAGAAAGCATTCCGGCAATGTGCGCCGTTTCAATAGAGTGTTGGAGTACATTTTGACCATAACTTGTGCGAAAATAAAGCCGCCCAAGAAGTGCTGTAAGTCGTGGATCAATTCCAATAACACCCACCTCGTACGCCGCGGCCTCACCTTTTTGTTTTACAATGTCCGCGACTTCTGCACGCGTTTTTTCAACCGTTTCTTCTATTTTAACCGGCTGAATACGGCCGTCAGCGATTAGTTTTTCAAGTGCGGATTTTGCTATAAATCGACGAAGAGGATCAAATGAAGAAAGCGTTATCCGATCTGGGACATCGTCAATAAGTACATCCACTCCGGTTGCATGTTCAAATGCCTTAATGTTACGGCCTTCTTTGCCGATTATTTTTCCTTTCATTTCGTCAGAAGGAAGTGCGACTGAAAGTGATGTGACTTCGGCATTCACTGCGTTCCCTAGACGATGAATGGCATTCACGAGAATAGAACGGGCTTTATCCTCAAGTCGTTCACGACCATGTGCGGCTAGTTTTTGCAAACGCAAAAGAATCGCATCTTCATATGTGCGTTCAATTTCAGAAAAAAGTTCCTCACGAGCCGCGGTCTCTGAAAGATGAGCAACTTTCGCAAGTTCTTTTGACCGTTCAAGTGAAAGTTTTTCTGCTACACTTTTTGCTTGTAGCGCCTCCAGTTCGCGCAAGCGGACACCATCTTCTTTCTCATCAAGATCGCGTTGGCGCGAGTCAAGAAATTCCTCGCGTAACGCGATATGTTCTTCTTTCGTGGTAAGTTTTTCTTCGCGTTCTTCGATCGGTGCAAGCCGTTCCGTCTCAAAAACTGCACTTCGGTATTCCGCATCTGCAATAATCTTTGCCGCCTGCTCTCTGGATTGCAGTAATTTATGCTTGATATCAAGTTCGACAGAGCCCTTTTGGGCAAGACCTATCAGAACGCGCAATACATAGCCAAGAGCGATACCACCCGTACCGGATAGTGCAAGCAATATCAATATAATTTTGAATGACATACACCCGTTTTGTTATCCCCGCTCGTTTTCGGAAAACAGGCGGGACTGAATTTTAAAAAGTGGAGAAGCAGTTCGGCTTTCGGTTCAGTTAATCAATCGCGCGGTATAAATGAATTGTACCATCATTCAGTTATGAATACACCTGATCGATGACGCCGTACTTTTTTGCCTCGTCGGCGCGTATTTATGAACTATATAATTCGCTGTGCGTACCAATATCTATGAGCAGAAAAACTGACGGTTCAATCTCGCGGTAGACAATGCGATAATCTCCACCTATATTAATACTTCTTTTATCGTTATGTTCTCCGTGGAGAGGGTGATTATTTAGAAACGGGTGGAATGGATCATTTGCGAAAAGAATGATTCGTTCATCTGTTTTGATCTGCAATGTCCGCGATAATTTACGATAATGTTTTTTGAAACGCGTTGAATACACAATGTGCATACCTTAGGAATGCAAATCCGCGATGAGTTTCTCGACGGAATCAAAGGTCTTCAATTTTCCGCTTCTGTATTCTCGCTCTGCTTCGAGCATAGATTTCTGAAGCCGCGCAGTCGGACGAAGAGTAAGTGCAAAGCATCGATTCTCTACCATATTGAGCAAAAATGAATTCACCATCGTTCCGAGGGGAATGCCGAATTCCGCGGCCGTCCGTTTCGAACGCTCCTTGAGCTTCTTATCAATTTTCACTGTCAGCAATGTTTTGGTATTCGTAATCATTACCAAAGTATATACTTCGGTATATTCCCGTCAAGTACAATGCATAGACAAATTCATTTTTAAAGTTTATTATCCGCGTGGAAAGTTCTCTGGAACTTTCACAGAGTCGGCGGACAGAAAACGCAGGAGGGTACTATGTTTGAAATTAATCAGGCAGCAAGAATCATGCGGGCAGGGAATGAATTCTCGGAGACCAACAAGAAGTTACGGGAGGCAGTTTTGGAGTTTGCCGAGTGGCTTTTTGAACAAGTGACTGAATGTCAGTTACCGAATCCAGTCGAATTTGGCTGGAAAGTCGAAAGATTAAGAGCAGGCAGTAGCCAAATCCGTTTGAGTTTCAAAAAAGGCAGGGAATGGTTCAGTGTGCTCACTAATTTTAACGGAGAACAAATGAATGATATTCTCCAGTGTTGTCGAGCGCTGGCTGGACCTGAAGGAGAACGACTTATTATCTGGCTTGAACAACAAAATAAAGAAAGACAACAGATGCTCTCTGCTCTTCAAGCGGCAATGCAAATTCTTCGTTCATCGACGCCAATTGTGTAATCTTACGAACACAAAAGCCCGTGAGTTCCAGGTTTGGAACTCATGGGCTTTATCTTTTATCTACGAATACACCTGATCGATGACGCCGTACTTTTTTGCCTCGTCGGCGGTCATAAAGAAGTCGCGTTCGACATCTTTCTCTACTTTTTCTAGCTTTTGGCCAGTATTTTTTGCGAGAATCTTATTCAGAACTGAACGAAGCTTTATAATCTGCTTTGCAGTAATTTCTATATCGGTCGCCTGGCCTTCGGCACCGCCACGCGGTTGATGGATCATTATTTCAGAATTTGGAAGCGCAAATCGTTTTCCTTTTTCTCCAGCGGAGAGAAGAATGGCCGCGCCTGATGCCGCCATACCGACACAAACCGTTGAAACATTCGGCTTCACATGATTCATTGTGTCCACCATCGCCAAAGTTGCGGTAACCGAACCACCTGGGGAGTTGATATAGAGCGAAATATCTTTCTTAGGATCTTCCGATTGGAGAAAAAGAAGTTGAGCGATAACTAAGTTGGCGACTTCATCATCAATCGGACCACCGAGAAAAACAATTCGTTCTTTCAAGAGACGCGAATAGATGTCATAAGCGCGTTCGCCGAATTGGCTCTTTTCAACGACCATTGGGATAAGCATTGAGGAGCGTGTTTGTGAATTTTTATTCATAAGCAAATATTTTAATACTGCTGTGTGCTTTCTGGTATAACAGGAATATTTTCTTCAGTAATTCTTTTACCCCATGCATAAAATGCACCAATGATAATCATAAGCACGATGATGATTATTGAGATAAGAGTTCCCCATGACTGGGCCTTCTGTGAAGGCATTGGGGATGGCACTGTTGGCGAACTATTTGAGGATTGTTCTGGAGGCATAAGAGTATTCTAGAACAAAGTTGCGAGAGTAGCTAGCAGGAGGAGAGCCACAATGTTTGCAATTTTAATCATTGGGTTAATCGCGGGACCTGCCGTGTCTTTATATGGATCTCCGACTGTATCACCAGTTACAGCTGCTTTGTGCGCATCCGATCCTTTGCCGCCATGATGACCATCTTCAATATGTTTTTTTGCATTGTCCCAGGCCCCGCCACCGGAGGTCATAGATATAGCGACGAACAGACCTGTTACGATAATACCGAGCAACATCGCTCCAAGTGCATTGAACGCAGGTGTCTTTCCAGCTACGAAATCAACAATTACGAACAGGGCGATCGGGGACAATACCGGCAAAAGCGATGGTATAAACATTTCGCGGATAGCTGCTTTTGTAAGCAAGTCCACGGCGCGACCGTAGTCCGGCTTTTGAGTACCTTTCATAATGCCGGGCATTTCCCTAAACTGTCGGCGAACTTCTTCAACCACAGAACTTGCGGCGCGACCAACTGCGGTCATAACAATGCCACCAAACAAGTATGGCAACAGACCACCGATAAATAGACCAACTACCACCCACGGATCAGTCAAGCTGAAAACTGGAATATCAATTCCAGAGAAAAACGGATAGTCCCCAGAGTTGATGAAATACTTTAAGTCCTCGGTGTAGGCCGCAAACAATACGAGTGCTCCCAAACCAGCAGAGCCAATGGCATAGCCCTTCGTTACTGCTTTAGTAGTATTTCCGACAGAATCCAAAGCATCAGTTACTTTGCGAACATCACCTTCAAGACCGGCCATTTCAGCAATTCCTCCAGCATTATCGGTCACCGGACCAAACGCATCCAAAGCAACTATCATACCTGCCAATGACAACATAGTTGACACGGCAATAGCGATGCCGAACAGACCAGCGAAAGAATAGGCGGCGATAATACCGACACAAATGACAAGAGCGGGCATCGCCGTTGATTCCATAGACATCGCGAGTCCTTGTATGACATTTGTGCCATGACCAGTAACTGACGCTGCCGCAATCTTTTTAACTGGGCGATAACTTTTCCCAGTGTAATACTCGCTAATCCAAATCAAAGCTCCTGTAACGGCAAGCCCGACAACACCACAGAAAAACAGATCATTGCCTGTGAATGAAAGCCCTTCGGTCGTTGTCAGTAACGCATTCATTCCACCTGGGATTAAAGTGTTCATTAATGGCCACAGACCAGCTATAGACAAAATACCGGTTGCTATTACTCCCTTGTATAGAGCACCCATAATACTCTGACTAGCACCTAGCCGTACGAAGAATGTTCCGGCTATCGTCGTAAGAATGCACATACCTGCAATGGCAAGCGGCAAAAGTGTAAATGCCAACTTTGCATCACCAATAAAATAAATGGAAGCGAGTACCATAGTAGCAACAGTGGTCACCACGAAGGTCTCGAATAGGTCTGCGGCCATTCCAGCGCAATCACCGACATTATCACCTACATTATCGGCAATGGTAGCTGGATTTCGCGGATCGTCTTCTGGTATTCCTGCCTCAACTTTGCCAACCATATCACCACCAACATCAGCGCCTTTTGTAAAGATTCCGCCGCCTAAACGGGCGAAAATTGAAATGAGAGATGCTCCAAAACCGAGAGCCACGAGCGAGTCCTGTATAATTCGGCCTTGTTCATTTACAGTACCGTCAAGCCCAAGACCATACACAAGAAAGGCGTAATATCCTGCGACACCGATAAGCCCAAGACCAACTACCAGCAGACCGGTTACCGTTCCTGAACGAAATGCCAAAGAAAGCCCTTCTGATAGTCCTTTGCGCGAGGCCTCAGCTGTTCGTACATTTGCGCGTACTGAAACATTCATACCTATGTAGCCGGCTGCTCCTGAAAGTCCTGCACCGATTAGGTATCCAACTCCAACTTCCCATCCAAGGAAATACCATGCGAACACAAAAATAACTGCACCTACGATAGCAATCGTTCGATATTGACGATTTAAGTAAGCGCGCGCGCCTTCTTGAATCGCAGCAGCGATTTCTTGCATTCGAGCATTTCCAGGACTTCTCGACAGGACGGACTTCACAGCCCATCCGCCATACAGAAGTGCTATAACGCCGCACGCCAGTATAAGTTCGAGTTCTATGTTCATGGAATTTTATTATTTTTAATTTTGTATTATATATCCTTCGCAATATCTCTGTCTTCTTCGGCATCGGCCACTGTTTCATCGCTTGCAGGAAGTTCGGTAAGTTCCTCTTCTGCTGGAAGTTCGGTTATCTGTGGCATTTCTTCTGTGATGGTTTCAATGCTTTCAGTAGGCATAATACTTCCTTCGTCAGTACCTTCGGCGCTCGCATCTTCGGGAATGACTGAAACCGTCTCGCCATCCGACCCAGCAACTTCAACTCCAGCTGCAGAAACAATGTCTATGTTCCAACCGGTAAGTTTGGCCGCCAATCGAACGTTTTGTCCTCCGCGACCAATTGCAAGTGATTGT
Source organism: bacterium (assembly GCA_043806295.1). GTDB lineage: Bacteria > Patescibacteriota > Minisyncoccia > Phycocordibacterales > Phycocordibacteraceae > C7867-001. The sequence goes on from JAZDHA010000077.1 coordinate 6,770, forward strand.
TCGTCTTCTATAACTGTAACTATTGCACGGTGCTCGGACTCATCCAACACAACCTCAACTGGAGTGGCAGGAGAGAGTGCTTCTTTTACAAATTCTTTCGGATCATCGCTCCATTCAATAATGTCTATGCGCTCGCCACCAAGTTCGCTCATCACTGTAGAAACACGCACACCGCGCTGACCGACGAGAGAACCGACTGGATCAACATGTGCTTCAAGTGAGACGAGAGCGATTTTGGTGCGGCTGCCCGGTTCGCGCGCAAGCGCCTTTACTTCAATTGCACCGGATGCAAGTTCGGGTGCTTCCATTTCAAAAAGCTTCACAACAAACTTCGGATGCGCGCGAGAAAGTCGCAAATATACTCCGCGGAAACCCTCATCAACAGCATAAAGATATGCCCGAATTCGCTCTCCCATGCGATATCGTTCACCCGGAATCTGTTCTTCATACGGAATAATTCCTGTCGTGCGTCCAAGGTCAACAAAAATTGCGCCTCGTTCCATTCGTTGAACGATTCCACTCACAATCTGACCCTTCTTCTCGCTAAACTCCTCCATCATTGAGAGTTTTTCTGCTTCGCGCACTTTCTGGATTACCACCTGCTTTGCGGTTTGCGCAGCGATACGGCCGAAATCGTCCTGTGGTTCAAGCGGGAAAATAATCTCTTCGCCAACTTGTGCATTGCGCTTTATACGGTTTGCATCGGCAAGCAAGATATGTTTTTCAGAGTCAAAACGAGACAACTCGCCTTCTGCGAGATGTTCTTCTTCAGAATGAAATGAATGTGTATGTGAATGATCTTCTTGTGTCTCCTCGTCGGGAGAAGGGAAGCGCACAACGGATTCGTCTACAACTGTCTTTACTTGCTCAAATGAAACTGTGCCTGTTGAAAGATCGAGTTTCGCGTGAACGATTTGCCCGCGCTTACCGTATTCGCGCTTATACGCGGTCGCCATTGCGCTCTCAATTGCATCAATCATCGTCTCACGGCTAATGCCACGGTCTTCAAATTCTCCAAGTACTGCATTGATGGTCTTTAAGTCAATCATATGGAATGTGTATGTTTGCACCTTGTAACAAAAATGTCCGAATATCGGACATTTCAGATGTTGTAAAGGTATCAAACGCATTACAATAAATCAAGTTTTTGTCGCAATTTGTATGTATTACCATGACTTAAGAGGCCTAGGTATGATTGAATCGTTTCTTTTTTGCCGCCGACTTCTTTAATCCGACGAAACATTCGCTTCTTTGTCGTTGTTCGTAACACACGATGATCGGAAAAATGAATCCAACCGAGAAAGTCAATTCCTGAGGCGATA
>JAZDHA010000078.1:0-4745 GCA_043806295.1 bacterium
TACATGGTATATTCGTCGTTCGCGTGATCGGATGAAAGGTAGCAATGAAAACGATAAACAAGCCGCTCTAGCGACTTTAAGGCATGTGCTGAAAGAATTTTCAAAAGTAATTGCACCAGTGATGCCTTTCATCGCCGAAGAGATATTTCAAACCGTGCGAGAGAATCACGAACCAGAAAGCGTTCATCTTACAGAATGGCCGCAAACAAAACACAACTGGCGTTTCTGGGAAAAATCCGATGGCAGTTTGCTTGATGAAATGCAAAGAGTTCGTGTATTTGCGTCACAAGCACTACAGCTGCGCCAAGTGGCAAATATAAAAGTGCGCCAGCCGCTCGCGTCGCTAGCTATTCCGGAAAAACTTTCAGAAGAACTCGCGCAGATTCTTGCCGATGAAGTGAATGTGAAAAAAATAATTACCGGAAAAGAACTCGCGCTTGACACAGTACTCACTCCAGAACTTATCAAAGAAGGCGATGAACGCGAGATGACGAGCGCAATCGCGCAGGCCCGCAAAGCAGAAGGATTTTCTCAAAAGGACAAAGTGCATACAGATGTTCGTTCTGAAGGAAAGCATGCGGCTCTCCTATCGACTGGTGAAGTTCGGTTCGATCTAGTTCGCGATGCGACATAAATACGAGACACGCGGCATAGTGCTTTCTCGCACGACATCTGGAGAGGCAAATGCTTTCGTTACAATTCTTACTGCAGATATCGGTCTTGTGCGCGCTCGCGCGCAAGGAGTGCGTCGACCCGGTGCAAAACTCTCAGCGGCTCTTGCAACTTTTACTGAGAGTGAATTGACGCTCGTACGAGGAAGAGAGAGTTGGCGTGTCACCGGAGCGGTGCTAAAAGAGAATTGGTTTATGCGAATGAATGACTCATCATCGCGTGTTATAGCCGCACGCGTTTCTGGTCTATTATTGCGGCTCGTTGCAGGTGAAGTTCACGATCATAAACTTTTTCCAATCATTGTTGACTTTTTTAAAGCACTCGCTGAACTTCCTAAAAATGTACACAATGCAACTGAAATTCTCGTTATACTTCGCATACTTGCTGTACTCGGACTTGACTCCGGAGAGATTCCTAACAATGCATCCGCATTTGCTCTAGAATTACTTTCTGAAATTATAAAAAATCGCAAGAAGTATATAACCCGTATTAATCAAGGCATAGAGGCCTCAGGGCTTTGATATACTATGCTTGATGCCAATACATCCTGAAGACGATATCGGTTCGCTTGAAAGAGCTCGGAAACGCCTATATGAACCAAGCGTTTCTATTGAAAATATGCGCACCAAACTTGACGCATCAAGTATGCGGTCATTGCCGCATAAATGGAAAGAGACGATTAGATCCTCCCGTTACAATGGGAAACGAAGGGTGCGCATCGCTGTGATGTTTTTCATTACAGCGCTTATTTTTTTTATTGTTGCATTTGGTGCCGCTGGTTATTTTTTCTATTATGGAGGCAACTCGGTTTCTGCGGATAAAATTACTATTGACATACAGGGCCCAACAACAATCGCCGGCGGTGATACGGTTCCACTCTCATTTATCATCACGAACAAGAATTCAGTTGCAATTGAAAACGCAATCATTGAGATTGATTTTCCAAACGGTACAAGAAATGCAGATGATGTATTAAGTGCCTTTCCGCGTTATGTAGAAAATCTCGGTACAATTCCGAGCGGTGGAACTATAACTCGTTCTATAAAAGTAATTATGTTCGGCGGAGCTGGTGAATCCCTAACTTTACCGACATCCTTTTCCTATGGTACCGCGAATTCGAATGCTACATTCGTAAAGAATTCATCTTATGCACTCGCAATTTCTTCAACTCCATTATCAGTATCCGTCGATACAATTACAGAAGTAATTTCAGGCACGCAATTTACTATTACTCTCACTGTCCGTTCAAATGCAACGATTTCTATGAATAATGTCGTTCTTTCTGGAGCTTTTCCATTCGGTTTCTCTGTCACTTCATCATCGCTTCCTTTGGATAATTCAAGTTTACTTCTCGGCACTTTGCTACCAGGTAAAAGCAAAACAGTAAAACTTATCGGAACACTTATTGGGCAGGATAATGATAAACGGGTTTTTCATTTCACGATTGGTACCGCAAAGACACCGAACGACCAAACTCTCGCTGTCTCATATTTGACTCAAGATGCAACAGTAACAATTACGGCCCCATTCATAAACACAATACTTTCACTTAATGGAAATACAGCACCACAGAGCGTCATTACATCAGGCGGCTATCAAAGAGTGAATGTTTCCTATACCAACACGCTTCAAACAAGTATAGAGAACGCAATGGTTGCAGTCACTATTTCTGGTTCCGCGATTGATTATGACAGTATAAATACATCAAATGGTTTCTATCAATCTGCAGACCATACGATTGTTTTCAGTCGTGATACTGATCCTTCGCTTGCAATACTTGCACCTGGCGCTTCCGGTATCGGTACTTTTTCGTTTTCAACTCTTGCTCCAGAAATTCTTCCGGTTTCGCCAACAGTGACTTTTTCTGTTTCAGTGTCTGGAACTCGTAAGGGGCAAACGAATGTATCGGAAGAAGTTAAGACATCTACAACTAAGACGGCAAAAGTTGCAACCACTGTCTTGCTTTCATCTTCTTCGCTCCATTCATCAGGATCTCTGACCAATAGCGGTCCTATTCCTCCACGCGCTGGTCAAGCGACGACTTATACGATCGTTTGGAATGTGCAAAACAAAGGTAGCGCAATTGCGGACGGCGTAATATCCACTACTTTACCTAGTTTCGTTTCCTATACTGGTCTTGCGACCAGCGGTTTCTCGTATGACAAAGGGTCTCGAACTGTCACTTGGAATGTTGGCAACATTGCGCAGGGGGCAAGCGCACAAGGTTCTTTTCAGGTTTCTATAACCCCGTCGACTTCACAGAAGGGTAGCATACCAGTGCTTACTGGGCCGGCCTCATTTTCCGGGTATGATCGTTTCGCTGGTGTACAGGTCTCGGCAAAAGCGGATCCAACCACGACCGAAACGAAAGGGGACCCTGGCTATAGTCCAACCAATGCAATCGTGCAATAAGCGTTACTTGCACGCTTCCTCCCTGCGCTTGCCTCAAACAAATAAACGAAGATGTTCATTTGTTGTTCGGCTCGCTTGGTAGTAATCTAACCTTATGAATGATACAAATGTGATGGAAAAAATTGTCTCGCTTGCGAAGCGCCGCGGGTTTATCTTTCCTGGATCTGAGATCTACGGAGGTCTCGCAGGTACTTTCGATTACGGACCATACGGTGTGCTTTTGAAGGAAAATGTTGAACGGTTATGGTTACAGATGTTTCGCGATCAGCGCGATGATATGTACGGCGTTGACGCCGCCATTTTGATGAATCCGAAAGTGTGGGAAGCGAGCGGCCATGTGCAAACATTTGCCGATCCTTTGGCGGATGGAAAAATGTTCAACACTATGTTCAAGACCTCGGTCGGCGCTGGAGAAGAAGTACAGGCCGTGTATTTGCGTCCTGAAACCGCAGGCGGCATATTTATGAATTTCAAAAATATCGTTGATTCGTTCCATCCGAAGTTGCCGTTTGGCATCGCGCAAATCGGGAAGGCGTTTCGCAACGAGATCGCACCGCGCGATTTCATTTTCCGTCTGCGCGAACTTTCACAAATGGAAATAGAATATTTTGTAAAGCCAGATGCATGGGAACAGGCATTTGAAGAATGGAGGAAAAATGTGCATGCCTTTTTTGAAATGATTGGCTTGCCGAAAGAAAGTGTTCACGAGCTTGAAGTTCCGGAGAATGACCGTGCACATTACAGCAAACGCACGATTGATTTCGAATTCGATTATCCATTCGGCCGAAAAGAACTTTGCGGACTCGCGTATCGCACCGACTTTGATCTCTCCGCCCACGCAAAGGCCTCTACGGTTGAACTCGCGTATCTTGATGAAGAAACAAAAGAAAAATTTGTTCCTCATGTCATCGAGCCGTCGTTCGGTGTTGACCGCACCATTCTCGCAATTCTCACGAGTGCGTATCGTGAAGATGAATTGGGAGGCGATGTTCGTACCTATCTCGCACTATCTCCAAAAATTGCTCCAATAAAAGTGATGGTTTCGCCGTTATTAAAAAATAAACCAGAGCTCGTCGCGAAGGCGATGGAAGTGCGCGCGGAACTACAAAAAGTTCATCCGGCAATCGCATGGGACGATAACGGCAATATCGGCAAACGCTATCGTCGTCAAGATGAAATCGGCACGCCATTCTGTATTACGATTGATTTTGATACATTGGGCGACCCTTCGAAAAACTCAGGGCAGGAAAACCCGAATCTCAAAGATACCGTCACGCTCCGCCATCGCGACACTGGCGAACAAGAGCGTCTTTCCATCTCAGAAGTGTCCGACAGAATCCGAACTGCAATTCAATAAAATACCTGCTACCAATAGATAGGTATGCTAGGATGCTCGTATGGGTAAAGATATTCATATTTCTATTACATCTGGGACCATAATCAAGGTACTGCTTATAGCCGCTGGCGCGTATGCTTTTTGGCTTTTAAGGGGTCTCGCCCTGCTTGTTTTAGCGTCTATTGTAATTGCCTCAGCTATTGAGCCATGGATTGCATTTTTTATTAGGCGACATATTCCGCGTTTTGCCTCCGCGCTTCTCGTCTATGTACTCGTCTTCGGTTCAGTTTTCTCTCTTCTTTATTTCTTCTTTCCTCCAATCATC